>JALUTJ010000257.1 GCA_027057985.1 Chromatiales bacterium | reverse complement strand
ATTCTGTTTGTTGTTTCACAAGCTTGCCTTAAGCTTTCATGAATTGTTCCAGCAACAATTACACCTGATATTGATTTATCAGGAAAACTATTCTGTAATAAACCCATATACATAGATATTTGACCAAATACTTTATAGTCGGCTATGCCTGATTTGAGTTCAACAGCTAAAAGATTACCTGAGTTAATTTCTTCTAACAAAACATCAATTCTTCTTCCGCCAATTGAATACTCAATACCGGAGTTTAATTCTCCAAATATTCTATAACCTGGAAATAGCTCGGATATTTGAGCGCATAGTGTAGTTTGCAAGTCTTTTTCATATGCAAAGTTTGTATTTATTTGTTCAGTTTCTTCATTTGTGTCTTCTTCTATAACATTATTGTTTTGTTCTTCGTTCGGATTGTTATTATTATGAACGAAAAATTCTGAATATCTTGATATCGCAGCTCTATAACGACTATGTTGCTCATAACCAAAGTCAGAAAATCTACCATCCTGACTATAATCATGAGCAATTTGACTTATTGTATTTTGATCTTGAATGGTATAAATATTTGTTTGTGTATTAGTGTTTGTTGAGTAGTGTTCTGAAATTTGATTAATTGCGTTGGCGTAACTATTTGCTGTTGCTTGTTGCAACCCTCGTGTGTTTGTTAGCCATTGTCTGAATAGTTGTTCCATTTTTATACTTTTCTATTTACGCATAACGCCTTGCTCACCGACAATTTAAAGGGGCACGTTTTTGCTGTTTTTAAGCAAAATAAGTGCCGCTTTGAATTGTCCATGTGCAGCTAATTGTTAGAGGTTTTTCTATATTATTGCTTGTTTTAATTACGAAACTAATTCACTCAGACACTGCAATATATCCTTGGCCGTATAAGGCTTATTCAATATATTTTTTTGCGGCGCTACACAGCTTTCATCTACATTTCTGTCATCAGTAAATCCACTGGCTAATTGAATTTTTATGTGCGGATATTTTTCGCTGACAATACAAGCCAGTTGATAGCCGTCCATCTCTGGCATAATAATATCACTAATCAAAATATCGACTTTTTCATGTTCCAGTATTTCCAATGCTGCTTGAGCACTGTTTGCTGATAGTGTTTTAAAACCATTGCTTTCTAAAACATGGCAACAGAAATTTGCTAAGTCGACTTCATCATCGACTACAAGAATCGTTTCGGGACGATTTTTTTCTAGAAAGTAATTTAATTCATTATCGCTAGACTGATTGTCATCAGTTTTTGATATTTCATGATAGCGAGGAAAATACAGCGTAAACTGACTACCTTTCCCCACTTCGGAATAGACCGTTATCACACCTTTACTGCGCTGCATAAATCCATACACCTGGCTTAAGCCCAGCCCCGTTCCCTTTTCACCCTTGGTTGAAAAAAAGGGATCAAATATTTTATCTCGCGTGCTATTGTCCATACCACAGCCTGTATCAGTGATATTAAGCACAACATAGTCACCTGCTTTCAGCCCAATATTTTTAGCATCATCTTCGTTCAAAGTGGTATTACTGGTTTCTATTGTTAATTGGCCATTACCTTCAATAGCATGCATGGCATTGATACACATATTTAATATGGCATCAACAATATCACTCTCATCAACATAAATGGGCCAAAGATTGTGCTCAGACTTCAACCTTAAATCAATGCGGGCGGTAAGAGTTTTTTGCAGCATTAATTCATGCTCGAAGAGCAAAGCATGTAGGTTTATTTTTTTCGACACTGCCGGTTTATGACGTGAAAAATCAAGCAGTTTTTTAGTTAAATTTGCACCACGTTGTGCAGATTCCTGTATGGTATTGATATATTCTTTTAATTCAGGCTGCTTGCTTAACTTCTCATCAAGTAATTCACAATAGCCCATAATCACACCCAGCATATTATTATAGTCATGGGCAATACCACCGGTGAGTTTTCCTAGAGCATCCATTTTTGCAGCACTGCGATATTTTTTCTCAGCTTGTTTACGGCGGGTGACATCACTAAAAATTAAAATCATGCCATGAATATTCTTGTCATCATCACAAATGGGCGCAGCAGAATCTTCTATCTGATGTTCTGAACCATCTTTAGATAATAGTGTGGTGTGATTACTAAGATAAACGGTGCGACCTGTTGCAATAACTTTTTCAATCGGGTTTTGAATCGGCTCACGGCTAGTTTCATCGACAATGGGAAATACGTCCACAATAAATTTTCCTTTAGCATCTTTTAGTTGCCAGCCCGTCATTCTTTCAGCCGCTGGATTCATGCGCGTAACACAACCATTTTTATCCGTTGCAATCACCCCGTCGCCAATACTATTAAGTGTAATATCCAGGCGTTGTTCGCGATCCTTTAATTCATTAATCAGTGTATTAAGATTTTGCTCCATTTTATTAAAGGCATTTCGCAAGGTATTTAAAGCACCTTTACGTTTAATATTATTAACAGGTTCTGCGGAATAAACACCATTTGAAATAGCTTTTGCACGTAGGGCGAATTTCTCCAGACTATGGCTGTAAGCACGAGAGAGGCGATAGGCAAATAACATACTCACAAGGGCAATAAAGCTGCTTAAGATGATAAGCAGTTTTGTTAAATAAGCTACCGGTGCGGCAACCTTATCGAGCGATTCAGTCACAACAATGCTCCAATCCAGCGCACTGTTTTCACCAAACTCACCCAAATCTGCATAGGTGGTCATAACCTCAACACCTTCAGCATTCTTATACACCACATTGCCTATTTCACCTTGGCGTGAAAATGCTTTTAATAGAGAGGGTTGTACTTGCAAATCAGGGAAGACTTCTAACGGAGCTATGGCAGGGTTGTTACTGGCAATGATCTTGCCATTATTATCGACAATATAGACAAATCTTGAACCCATCAGTTGCTGATTTAGGAGTGATAGCACTCTCTCAATATCATTAAAATTAACATCAATGGCTAACAGTGCAATAACTTTGGTATTACTGTCATCGGTAATGGGAGTCATTAATAAAATACCGAAACCACTATCTATTGACGTGGCTTCTGAAACAAATACCTGTCCTTGAGAGGCTTTGCTTGTAGCTTGAAATAAACTTTTATATTCCGCATGATCATGCCAGATAAACATACCTTTTTCATTTTGCACCCTTGAGCTGAGAATAATCTTACCTTCGGTGTTAACTACATCAATGTCATCAATCCATTGGTTCTCCTTCACAACCTCGGTTAGATACCGAATTTTTTTATTGATATTACCCTGCTCTAACACATCGGCTTGCGAAATAACTCGGGCATCCGTAATGCGTTCATTAAGAAAAGAATTAATAGAAAATCCCATCAGTATGGATTGCTTTTCCAGCTCCTTTTCAAGAGAGCTAGTTAAGGCGTGGGATGAGCTATAAATACTTACAATAACCACGGCTATTAATGGAATTAACACTAACAGTACGGCGGATATACTAATAATTGATTCGTAGCTTAAATGTTTGTTCTGGGTATCTTCCATATAGCTATTCTCAACTTTTGATACAGAGTATTTTGTATTATTTTTTCTCTAACGCCTAGCTCAGCGGAGCGCGGCTTTAGCGCGTCCGCTGGAGCTATTTGTTAGCTTATTTCAATGCTGGTAATACCGCCGGATCAGTAAATACCCAGTCACGATTTTTTACTGGGGTATGACATGATGTGCATACTTGTGAGCCTTTGTTGAAAGGTTTTTGATCTATGCCAACCCAACGTGCCCAGCCCCAACCATATGTCGATGAATATTTTTTAGAGTCTTTGAACATAAACTCTGCGTGAACAAATTTTCCCGGCGCAGTCGCTGCTTTCCAGTTTTCAAGCCGGGTGTCCTTCCAAACAACTTTCCCTAATATTGCTCCATCTGGCCAAGGGTTAGTTTTTCCTGAACGTGCAGCATTTACTGCCACATCATTTCCCAGTATCACTCGTATTGTTTTGTTATCAATTCTGTGTGAGACAGCGATGGTTGACCAGTTTTGCCAACCACTTGGATATTCTATCCCATGGGATTCTTCGTGAGGACTACTGGAAGCAATTGCGATAGAACTTGCGGCCACCAGTAAACTTGAAATAACCAATTTTGTAATACTCATGTTGATTTCTCCTGTTTGATTAAAAAGCTAACGCCTCACATCACCGGCAGCAAAAAGCAGAGCGAGGAACGAGCGGCGCTTTTTGATGTCCGAGTGCATGTGATTATTAGGCTTATTCGACTTCTTTAATTTCGCTGGGGTATATCACATACCATTTCCCTTTTTCTCTTGCTAATACTTGACTAGAATAAGGTACTGTCCATTGCCCTTTCTTTATATCGCCGTCTGTAGTAGTA
>JALUTJ010000256.1 GCA_027057985.1 Chromatiales bacterium | reverse complement strand
TTATAGAACCTAATATAATCAATATACTTTACAAACTACTTTAAGTTGGGTATAGTTTCTTCAGACATGAGGAGGTACCCAAGATGAATGAGAAAAATACGCTTCCAGTTTATGAAGTACAAGAAGTGAGCCTGGAACAGGCGATATTGCTCATGGCTTCTGAAGAGGAAAAAGAGCAAACCATCTACAGGGAATCTGCAGAAAAAATTATGCAGTTAGTGGCCTGAACGAAATTGATTTCACCCCCGGTCGATCTGCGCTGCGACGGCAGCCGGATCGGCCACCTTTTAATTCTGCTTTACGCTTCCGCCGGGTTGTTCTTACGCATAGCAAAGGCTGCAATCACCTGGTCTTCACAGATAATCCGATCTGCCAGCACTTCACCGAGGCTGGATAAATCATTGTCCAGTGCCGTGAACTTTTTCCCATCGATCCCTGCATCATACTTGTCATTGAAGTTGACGAACTGCTCAGTGGTTATGGAAATACTGGGATAAACTTTTTCCGCGACCTTGCGCACCTGTTCCCGGCGCTCGGTGCCATCTTCGATAAAACGGTATAACTGGAAATGTGCACTGGCCGTGTAGTCCATCAGGGTTTCGCAGAATTCCTGCAGAACAACACCAACCTCGTCTTCGACATCGCTGAACGGTCTTAACGCAGCCAGCTCGCTGTATAGTGCCAGCGTTTCTTTACGTGCGCCTAGTAATGAATCCAGTTTTTGCCGGGAATCGCCCCGGGAAGGATTTGCTGCACCCATATTTCTACTCCCTGTTTAACACTATAAAGTTTTATTTATTGTCATCACTTTTTATTAACTATGTTACGACTCCCCTTTTTTTGCAATATGCGAAATGTCACAAAGTATTAAAAAAATAAATTTGTGATCTGGCAAGAGCAAAGATTCCTGCCACGAAAAAGCAACAACTGCGCTATAATACGGTTTTCATATTCTATATCAGCTAATAAACCATACGTTTTACAGGTTTCTCTCATGTCCTACAATCCCGAACTGCTGTTACCCGCCGGTACCCTGCGTAATATGCGCTATGCCTTTGCCTACGGTGCAGATGCCGTCTATGCCGGCCAGCCGCGGTACAGCCTGCGGGTAAGAAATAATGACTTTAGCCTCGAAAACCTGGCAATCGGTATTGATGAAGCGCATCAGCAGGGAAAGAAATTTTTTGTTGCCAGCAACCTGATGCCGCATAACAGCAAGATAAAGACCTACATGGATGACATGGCGCCGGTGATAGAGCTGAAGCCGGATGCCCTGATCATGGCGGATCCCGGCCTGATTATGATGGTACGGGAAAAATGGCCGGAGGTGCCGGTGCACCTTTCGGTGCAGGCCAATACGGTCAATTATGCCGCGGTAAAATTCTGGCAGTCACTGGGGCTGAGCCGCGTCATTCTTTCCCGGGAACTGTCGCTGGATGAAATCGAAGAGATTCGCCAGCAGTGCCCGGAAATGGAACTGGAAGTTTTTGTCCACGGCGCACTTTGTATTGCCTATTCCGGTCGCTGTCTCTTATCCGGTTACTTCAATCACCGCGATCCAAACCAGGGTACCTGCACCAATGCCTGTCGCTGGCAGTACAAGGTACACGAGGCCGGGGAAAATGAAACCGGTGATACCGAGAAAATCGAGTTTGATGCCATGGCGGCAATCAATACACCCGAGGCTTTTCCCGAGGTAGTCACTCAACGTCATCCCCTGGCGGATAAAACGTATCTTATCGAAGAAACCAACCGCCCCGGGCAGTACATGCCGATCATGGAAGATGAACATGGCACCTATATTATGAATTCAAAAGACCTGCGTGCGATTCAGTATATCGAACGGCTGACAAAGATCGGCATCGACTCATTTAAAATCGAAGGCCGTACCAAGTCCTACTACTACGTGGCCCGTACTGCGCAACTTTATCGCCAGGCCATCAATGATGCGCTTGCAGGAAAAGAATTTGATGCCAACCTGTTTGGCAAACTCGAAGGGCTGGCTAACCGTGGTTATACCGAGGGTTTTTATGATCGCCATCCTAATCAGCATTACCAGAACTACCTTACCGGCCATTCGATCAGTAACCAGCAAAAGTTTGTTGGCGAAATAAAAGCCTATGATGAGGAAAAAGGCCTTGCTGAGGTGCTGGTAAAAAACAAGATTAGCGTGGGAGATTCACTGGAAATTATTTCTCCTGCCGGTAACCAGACCATTACTCTGCAACAGATGGAAAACCTCAAAGGGGAAAGCATGCATGAAGCTGCCGGTGGTGGTTATGAAATCCGTATCCCCTTACCACAGGCCAATTATCAGCATGCCCTGATTGCGCGTAACCTGCAGGCAGAATAATTTCAAACCACAGAGATCACAGAGACACTGGATATTTTGTGATTCGGTTTTGCGGTAGGTCAGGCTTTAGCCTGACAAAAAATATTTTTTACCCTATATTCATTCGGAAAATCTCGATTCGTGACACGCTATGCGCCATCACTCTGGCCGCTCGACGATTTCATCCCTGAAATCGTCGGTCGTTCATAACATTTTGCTGCAAAATATCCTGTTACGGCAGACAAAAAAACTTTGCGTTCTCAGCGCCTTTGCGGTGAAAAATTTGTCGGTTCCGTCACTTTGTTCCTTGAGACGACCTACACCTATAACCTCTGTGCTCGCTGTGATGTGAGCTTGTCGGTATTCAGGTTTTAATCCGCGGTGGCTGCAGTGGATTACGCCGCATTTTCTGTAACATCAGCGCCAGCCAGTCCTGATAGCGCTGTTGCAATGCCGGGTTATCTCGCGGCTCGAGCCAGATGCCGGCTTCCTGTTCCGGCCAGTGGTGAGGCTGATCGGCAAGTAGAAAAGCGGTACCTCGCGAGGTCGCTTCACATTCAACCGGAACATACACCGGCAGGCCGGACAGGTCGGCCAGGCGCTGGTTCAGACCCTCGTACCTGGCAAGGCCACCGGTCACCTGGATCTGCTCCGGTGGTGAGGAGAGTTTACTCATTTCATCCAGGGATGACTTCAGCAAAAAGACAATACTTTCAATTATCGAAACGGCTTTTTCTGCCACGGTACCCTGGCGATTGAACTCGCTGATAAAGTCAGCGATCCAGAAAGGGGCACCAAGTCCCGAGACACCGTTTAAAAATAGCGGCGGGACTTCAACCTCTTCCAGCCATTGCGGCAAGGGAGTATAGATATCACTATCCGGGTATTGCTTGGCCAGCCATTCCAGGGCGCTGCCTGCACCATTCACCGTGCCTTCAAGCACGTAGTAGTTCTGTAATGTTTTATGCTCTTCATCCTGAAAAATAATGCTGGTCAGCAAGCGACGACTATACAACTGCAATGGACCTGAGAGTCGAGACAAAAAGGCTCCCGTCCCGGTATTCACATAAGCGGTATCCGGTTGCAGCTCACCGTAGGCATACATCGCGGCAGACTGATCACCGGTAACCAGTCTTAGCGGGATAGACTGCTCCCCGTTATTGATATGGCCAAAGTCATATACCGAGCTGACCGGTTGGGGCAGGCTTTCACGGGGAATAGTAAATAGCTGCAGCAGTTCCTCGTCCCAGTCATGCTGTTTCAGGTTATAGAGCTGGGTACGTGATGCATTGACTGGATCAACCAGCCAGTTATCTTCGCTAACCAGTTGTGATGCCAGATAGCTTGACATCGGTCCCATGGCCAGTCGACCTGCTTTATGCGCAGCCTGCACCTCGGGAATATTTTCCAGGCACCAGCGCAACTTGCTGGCACCATAATGTGGAGAAAGAAACAGGCCAGTCAGTTTATGGATGTGTTCATTCCTGTCACTAAATTGCCGCAACCAGTCGGTATTGCGCCTGTCCTGCCAGCTTATAATTGGCGAGAGGGGCTCACCCGTCTGGCGATCCCAGCAAACGATACTGGAGCGTTGGGTCGCAAGCCCGGCTGAAACAACCTGCTTCTGTTTTGCACCCACTTGCCCGAGTACATCACGCATGGCATCGCGAATGGAATCCAGTACCTCGAGTGGATCCTGCTCGACGCAGAAACGTGCGGGAAACTCGGTCTTTACTTCGCGAAAAGCGCTCGCCACCATGCTCCCTTCATGATTAAAAAGGATCGCACGACTGGCATGGCCGCCCTGGTCAAGACAAAGATAAAGCGAATCGGGTGTTATATAATCCATACCTCGATATTATCGGAATATCACTGAGTAACTTTAGGGTTTACCAGCGGTTTTCATGGCAAGATTTTATTCAAGGTAGAGCTCATCGGTACGGGCGATTTGCTGTCTTTTTCCCAGTAAAAGTTCAATCTGCTTTATAACCTGGCTGGCAGTGGAACGGTAGGCCGTCAGTTTGCCGCCATAAAGTGTCAGCACGCCCGGTACTGCCCAGTGCAGAATGGTATCGCGGGGTCGGGAAAACATACTCTCCTGCTGCTGTGGTAGAACCCGTAAACCGGCAAAGCACTCCAGTATCGCGGCCTTCTGCTGTGGAAAGTAGTGATGGTAAAGATTTAACAGGTACGCAACTTCTTCATCACTGGCCATAACATTATCCGCGCTGCCGGTAAAAAGTTTCTCCGTAGTGCCCACCATGGTGCAAAGCCGCTCTTTATAATGATAAGGAATAACAAACACGGCGCGTTTATCCTCGGCCTCAAGATAGTAAATACCAGATGGTGGTGCCGCATCGAGAATAATATGCGTGCCCTGTACCAGGTCTATGACTAATGATGAAATTTTTTCTTTTGCCGTTATACGTTGATGTAACTCGTTAACCCAGGGACCACTGGCATTAATCACCATCTTCGCCCTGATACTTTCCTGCTGCTGTGACTGATAAATAACTTCAAAGTCTTCTTTGTTTTTATGTATCGCCGTTACCTCGGCGGGCAAAACCAGTTCTGCCCCAAGCTGCTGTGCACTTTTCATGACCGCCTCGGTCAGTCTGACATCATTGGTCTGCCCATCGTAATAGCGATAAATTTTCTGCAGCTTATCGCTTTTCAGGCCATCTTTCTCAGCCAGCCTGTATCGAGACATTTTTTTAAATCGATTTTCCCGGTGTAGTCCACCAAGCAGGGCATAGAGAGCAAGACCAAGACGAATCTGCCAGGGGCGACGCGTGGTCGATTTATAAACCGGAATATAAAATGGTTCCAGCTTGACCAGTGAAGGCGCAAGCCGGGTCAGCAGGCGCCGTTCCTTCAATGATTTTCTTACCAGTGAAAACTGGTAACTTTCAAGATAACGTAATCCCCCGTGGATGAGCTTGCTGGAACGAGACGAAGTACCCGCAGCTATGGCAGTTTTCTCCAGTACACGCACCGAATAACCCGCTGCCGCAGCGGCCTGGGCCACCCCGGCACCGTGAATCCCAGCGCCGATCACCAGCACATCGATCGCTTTCATTCTTTTTTACCGGCAGGAAAAGCTTCAAGCATTTCCCGGATACGGAATGTTTCAAGATAGCCGATGCCGCGTTGCAGTAATTTTTCTGCCAGTGCCTTGTCACTGACCTCGAACACGGCAATTTTTGACGCTGTCTGCAGCTCAGCATCATCTTCAGGCAATCCCTCACTATCACAGAAGATCCACTCAGGTAACCAGTGTGCCTGCTTTATCTCTTGCCAGTGATCAACAACGATACCGGTGGGGAAAATGGTTTTATGATGAACCTTCTCAAGGATGGGAAAAGAATAGGAAATAAAAGTTACCTGTTCATGCAGGCAGGCAAACATGGGCATCAGCACATCCCAGACGGTTTGTTCGGAAAACTGTTCAATCATGCTGCGCTTGAGTTCGACAAAAGCTTTAATATAGGGATATTTTTTCAGGTAATGCAGAAACTCCGCCAGTGAAGTGATCCTGTTATCGGACAAACGGTCTGCAAACTTTTCCCTGTCACTGACATAAAAAGACTGTAACTCGGCATAGGTATAATCATGAATCGCACCAGGCTGACCACAAAGGCGTTGCAGGTCACGGTCATGAAAAAGTACCGGTACCCTGTCCTTGCTTAACTGTACATCTACCTCAACGAGGTGTGTCCCGGCCTCACGCGCAGCATCGATAGCCAGCAGGGTATTTTCCGGGAAAGCCGTAGCATAACCACGATGAGCAATAAAAGCCGGTTGCATTATTTTCTCCTTCTCAATCACTCTTTCATGTTATATCAGTCCAGCTTATTTATGGAATGAAATTTGTTATTTATGTCCAGGCGGATGACAAAGATGCCATGAATTCCATCCTGCAATACAAAGCGGCGTAATTTTTCGGCAGGAAAGCGAATCTCCTTACCGCAGAAGCTACGTACCTGGATATATTTTGCGACCCCGCTATAGAAGTGCAGGTAATCCTGCGCCGAAATAGCCAGTCTGAATTTATACTCGGTCACTTTTTGTACTCTTTATTCCCGGCCTTGCTGTCGCCACGAATGCACAGGGTCTGTTATAATCAGTCTAATTTTTTAACCCCTGGACTTTATGTGAATTAAAATGAAAATTGCTTTTCCGACTTCAAAAAATATTATTAAAACAATTATTACTGCCTTTATCCTTGCAATTATTACTTATTTTGTCATCCCCCTGCTCAATCTCAATGAACTGGGAACGGCTCGCCTGGCAGCCTATTCCATGTTAATCGGTGCGGTTATTTCGGGTATTGTTGTCAGTACCTCGCTTGAACTTAATCTTTTCAGCGGTGACCAGGTTTCCATCTTTATCGGTAACCTTGCTTTCAAGGCCAATGCCAATGACCTGCGCGAACTGTTTTCCAGCTATGGCAATGTACAGAATGTCCGCGTTATGACCGATCGTGCCACCCGTCGTCCCAAGGGCTTTGCCTTTGTGGAAATGGATAAAAAAGGGGCTAAAGCCGCTATTGCCGAACTGGATGGTAGCGAGTTTTTTGGCCGCGATATCAAGGTGAATTATGCCACCCGCCGCAAACGTGCCGCCTGATGATAGAAAATAAAAAAGGGCTGTTAATACAGCCCTTTTTTTATCCCTGAACTTCAATCAGTTCGACATCAAACACCAGTGTGGCATTGGGTGGAATCACGCCACCGGCACCGGCCGCACCGTAACCCATCTCGGGTGGAATAATCAGGGTACGTTTGCCCCCTTCTTTCATGCCCTCGAAGCCCTGGTCCCAGCCCTGGATAACCTGTCCCGCGCCCAGGTTGAAAAGAAACGGATCGTTCCTGTCCAGTGAGCTATCAAATTTTTCGCCCTTGTTGTCTTCTGCACTGGCATCATAAAGCCAGCCGGTGTAATGCACCACGATAGGCGAACCCGGGGTGGCTTCTTTGCCCTCGCCCTCAACATGATCAATTTTTTCAAACGTATTCGACATATTTTTCTCCTGCTACGGCGGTAGCGGTTTAGTAAACCCCTGCAAAATTCAGGTCATTTTGCTCTCAACGGATAATTTTACTAAAGTTTTTCCTGCATTTGTCGCTATTTATCTGTACAAAAGCCAACAAATTGAAGTGAATTATGAGCAATTTTATCCAATCCGTCGATGAACGTACCCAACTGGCCGGTGCCAACCGCCTGGAAATCCTGCTCTTTAGCCTGGGTGAGGACAAACGCACCGGTCGTGAGGAAGTCTTTGGTCTCAATGTCTTCAAGATCCGCGAGGTGATCCAGGTACCGGAAATCACCCATGCCCCCGATATGCCACCGGGAGTAATCGGCATGGTAAGCCTGCGAGGCACCATGTTACCGGTTATCGACCTTGCCAGCTTCTGTGGCATGGAAGTGGATGAGCCTGCCGACAAGCTGATTATTACCGAATTCAACAAGAGTACCCAGGGCATGCTGGTGAAGTCGGTGGAACAGATTATCCGCATGGAGTGGAATGATATTCGAGTTCCCCCACCCATGATGGCAAACCAGATGGGAGGACTGGTCACGGCTGTGACCGAACTCGATGATGAGCGGATTGCCATGATCCTGGACGTAGAAAAGGTACTGAGTGAAACCGCTGGCCTGGATCAGGATGAGAGTGAATTCGAAAGTATCGAAGAAACCGATTTCGAAGCATTTATGCTGTTTGCCGATGACTCGGTGGTGGCACGTAGGCAAATCGAGAAGACCCTGCAAAAGATGGGCATCAAGTATATCAGTGCCAAGAACGGCGATGATGCCTGGGAAAAACTGCAGGAACTGGCAGCCCGAGCCGAATCCATGGGTATCCCGACAAAAGATTACCTCAAGCTGATCCTGACCGACGTGGAAATGCCGGGTATGGACGGCTATGTCCTGACCAAGAAGGTCAAATCTGATAGTCGCTTTGCCGGCATCCCGGTGCTGATGCATTCCTCACTTTCTGCCGACACCAATATGGCACTCGGCAAGCAGGTGGGTGCAGATCATTACCTGCCCAAGTTTGACCCGGTTGAACTGTCAAAAGCCGTGCTTAACTACATTACCCCCAGCACGCAAATGCTGCCTGATGAGTAAAGCCCGGTTTAAATCTCATTGGCTATTTCAATCAGGTTACCGTCGGGATCGCGAATATAAAAAGACCTTAACCTGTTTCTTGCACCGGTACGCTCCACCGGCCCCTCGATAATTTCAATACCACATTGCTGCACATGCGCCATGGCTTTTGCCAGTGATGTCGTGGTGATAAAACAGAGATCGGCCGAACCGGGGCCGGGTGTGGCTGCCTTTGGTTCAAATTCTCTGCCAGCCTGGTGCAGGTTAATTTTCTGCATACCAAAGCTCAGCGCAACACGCTTATCAGAAAAAACGGTTTTCTTCATCCCCAGAACCTGCTGGTAAAATTGAACCGTATTTTCAATATCGCTGACTGTCAGTACAAGGTGATCGAGATGGGATATATCCATGTTATTTTCCGCTTACCTGAGCCACTTTTCCAGCTTCGGCATTCGGTGTCCATAATAAAGCACCTTGCCCTGCGGTGAAACCAGAACAATCGTGGGAGTGCCGATAACATGATACATTTCTCCCACATCGAGATTCTTTAACCTGTCTACCAGTACCAGGTAGTGAATATCATTGTCCTTCACATATTCTTCTATCTCGGGACGATACTCACCACCAATATTGATAGCAGCAATGATCAGCTTCTTGCCATACTGCTGCTGTGCTTTTTTAAACAGCTTGATATGGGCATAACAGTAAACACAATCTGCCGCCCAGAACACCAGCAATACGTGGCCTTGCTGACGCAACTGCTTGAGTGAATAGCTTTTATTATCCAGACTCGTAAGGGTAAAACCGGGCGCGGTATCACCAACATGGTAGCCCTGCTTTGCCGACAGGCTGGTCACATTAAAAACGAAAAAAATAATCAGTAGAATCCGGTTTAAGCTGAATTTCATTTTCAAATGCCCTGTCATTGTCGTAACCGCTAATGTTTTACCATAAATTCGCAGGATTACAGAGTGAAATTAAAGCCACAGTGTATTTTGCAGCAATCCTGCGCCAGCAGGATGTGAGCGTGGTATAATTCAACTCCCTGAAAAAAGTGACCTCCAGAACATGAACAAGATATTTGATACCAGTCTCGAAACCTTTGACGAAGATGTTATCGCTCTCTCGCACAGCCAGCCGGTACTGGTAGACCTGTGGGCAGAGTGGTGTTCTCCCTGCATCGTGATTGCACCGATATTGAAACAGGTAGTCGAAAACTATGACGAGCCCCTGGCGCTGGCCAAGGTCGAGGTGGATGAAGGCGAGAACATGAAACTGGCCGGACAGTACCAGGTGCGAGGCTTTCCAACCGTTTTACTGATTCAGGACGGCGAGGAAAAGGGACGTTTCAGCGGCGCCCAGCCGGCTTCGTTTATCGAACAGTTTATCGAGCAACACAGCCGGTAATGCCTCTACGGAATCGACAGCGTTTTTTTACCGCAAAGACGCTAAGAGCGCAAAATTTTTTTTTGGCAGATACAGGACGGTTCGTGGTCACAGTTGTAGGTTGGCTCAAGCGTAGCGGAGCCAACAAAAACAAAACCACAGAGAACACAGAGTCATTTAGTAGTACTTGTGTGTAGATCAGACTTTAGTCTGACAATAAAATCCACGGATATTTTTCTCGCAAAATATCCTGTTACGTGCAAAAAATAAACCTTTGCGACTTTGCGGTGAAAAAATTGTCGGTTCCGTCGCCTTGCTCCTTGAAGCGACCTACACGACTACAATTTTACCGCAAAGATGGATTATTTTTTTTTCGCGGCTTTCTTTTTACTGCTGACTTTTTTCTTTTTCTTCTTACCAGTATAGAACACACCCGGGATCCAGGACTTATAAAGCTGTGCTGTTTCATCGAGCGAATCCGGTGCCTGCGAGACAAAACGAAAATCATTCATACCAATGCGAATAAAATCTCCGTCCTGCAGCCGATGTAAATCCACCGGGGCATCATTGACAAAAGTGTGGTTGGTGCTGCCCAGATCCTGAAGATAGAACTCAACGTTATCTTCATTGACCACGATTTCAATCAGTGCATGTTCCTTGCTTACCAGCTCATCATCCAGGCTGATATCATTACCAGGGTCGCGGCCAATCCGGGTCTGTTGTTTCTCCAGCGGTAATTTCAGGTTGGTACCCTTCTCGGTAAGCTGAATAATATATGCCATCTTGCTACTTCTCTACCTTAACTGCCTGTTTCTTCACCATAAAATATTGCAAGCATACCTTAAAATAGTCAATTTTATGGTATAAATCACCTTATATCGCTATAGTTATTGTATCGAATCGATTATTTCCGGTGAAATTTCAGGTATGGAGCCTTATGGATGCTGTCAACACGGATTTAGAAGAAAAGATTCTGCAGACACTTGAAGCAAAAATTAAGAATAATCAGCTGGTTCTTCCCTCCATGCCTGATATTTTTCTGCAGATCAAGAAAACCATTGATGATCCCGATTCCAGCACCGGACAGATTGCGAAAGTCATTACTCGTGATCCGTCCCTGACCGCACGGATTTTAAAGGTGGCCAATAACGCGCTATACCGGGGTAACAGTGAAATCACCAACCTGCAGCAGGCCGTATCACGTATGGGGATTCAGTTGATCAAGACCCTGGTCACCAGCCACGCCATTACCCAGATGTTTAACCAGCCCAGCGGTAAACTGAAACCCTTCTTTATGGAATTACAGAAACACTGTACCGAGGTTTCTGCCCATGCTTATGCCATTGCGACAAAATATACCCGCCTCAACCCGGATGATGCCCTGCTTGCCGGGCTGGTACACAATATTGGCTACCTGCCGATGACAAAATGCATAGAGACTTTTCCAGAAATGGAAAATGAGCCAGGGCGGCTGATTGAAATTATGGCAAAGGTGCATACCCGGGTAGGAGAAATGATATTGAAGTCCTGGGCTTTCCCACGGGACATTATCGATGCAGCGGTAAACTATGTGGATCAATTTCGACAGGGTTCTGCCGACATTGACCTGACCGATATCGTCATTATTGCCGGACTCAATACGTATCGCGGCAGCGACCATCCCTGCACCCTGCCCGACTGGTCGAATTACCCGGCTTTTCAGAAAATAGGCATCACAAGCCGCGAAGAGATTGATAAGCTCGATGAAGTGAATCTGGATATCGAAAAAGCCAGAGCTATGCTGGGCATTAATTAACCTCAGGCATTAAAAGATACCTTTACCTGGTTTTTGTGTTCCTGATCAAAGATCAGATCAAACATCACTTTTTTGCTGACCTGGTCGATATCTGCCTTAACCTGCTTCAGATCTGGCATGCGGGTGGCAAGATAGGCATTCATGGCAGCGATACTAGCTTCATCATCCGCTTCAATCGCCTTTAAGAGAGTAAAGGCAACAAACTGTGCCCGTTGCTGCTGATCAGGATTTTCTATTTTTTCATTACCCAGCAGGATACCGCTATCCATTTGCTGATCCATTTTGTCCAGATATTGCCGTTGATGTTCAGGCAGTGAAACCGAGCGATCATATTCAAACATCGCTTCACCATTGACCAGGACAACCAGTTTTTCTGACATAAATTTCTCCAACACTCATCAGGCTGATATTCTAGCCCGTAGCAAGACAAAGTAAAACAATCTCTTTAGCAGATACTTAATCGTTATTTCTTTACAGATTTTGCCGATTGCTGCTCGATAAATTTTTCAATCAGTTCTGTCGGAACAGCTCCGGCATCGGCAGCTTTTAGTTCACCACGGGGTGAAAAAATCAGTATGCTTGGCGTGCCACGAAAATACTGCCCGGTTAAATCTTGAAAAATCGTAGCAATATATTCAGGCTCACCAATTAGATTTGGAAAATCTACTGAATGGCGACGAATAAAACTTTCAGCATCTTTTTTCTTTGCCTCACCGTCGATAGAGATACCTAGCACCGTGGCATCATCATCAGAATGTACCATATTGAAATCAACATACTGGTAAACTTCGCGATTACAGATATGACAATCTGAAGCCCATATCATCACCACCAGCCATTTGCCCTTACCGGTAAAATTTTCCAGCTTTTGTGGCTGCCCTTTGAAATCCTGCAATCCAGATATTTCTGCCATAACTATCGGCTGCAGCAACAGCATGGTGAAAAAAGTCGCTATAATTTTTTTAAATAAATAATTTTTTAAAAAGCGTTTCATCTTATTATCCATATC
>JALUTJ010000255.1 GCA_027057985.1 Chromatiales bacterium | reverse complement strand
ATTCCCTTTACCACCAATCAGGCCGGTGCCATGTTCGGTTTCTTCTTCAGTGATGAAAAGAATATCAGCAGCTTCGACCAGGTCAGTGCCTGCGATGGTGAGCGCTTTAAAAAGTTCTTTCACGGTATGCTGGATCAGGGTGTATACCTTGCGCCATCCGCCTTTGAAGCCGGCTTTGTTTCCAGTGCCCACAGCGATAAAGATATCGAACAAACTCTGCAGGCCGCTGAAAAAGTTTTCAAAACATTATAAGAAAACCTTTTTCACCGCAAAGACACAAAGGACGCAAAACCATTTTCTGTGTGGGGGCAGACTTCACTCTGACAAAATAAACCCTCTCCTTCCAGGAGAGGGCAGGGGTGAGGTGATATTAATTATTTATATACCCTCACCCTAACCCTTTCCCAGAGAGAGAGGGAAAAATCTTCTCCAGTAAAGATACAAGGCCAGACTTTAGAGTTTTTTCACCTTAAGCGCAGGATATTCATTTCGGAAAATCTCGATTCGCAACACGCTATGCGCCATCCCTGGCCGCTCGACGATTGCCGTCCTGGCAATCGACGGTCGCTTATCGAGTTTTCCTGCTGGATATCCTGTGGTTGAGGTGAAAAAACTCTGTCGATTCCGTCGCTTTGCTCCTTGAAAGGACCTACATTTGCCAAAAAAAATCTTTGCGTCCTTTGTGTTTTTGCGGTGAATTATTTTGTCGGCCCCGCTATGCTTGAGCCGACTTACAACTCAATATCCTCTGTGGTTTAAACCCACAACAAAAATTTAACCTGCCTCGCAAAAATTCAACCCGCTTTATCGTATACTTACGCTATGTCTGACGATTTACTCACCAGCCTGGTCACTACCCTGCAACACCACTCGCTTCTGGCGCTGCTATTTGTCTTTCTGGTTGCCTTTAGTGAATCCCTGATTATTGTTGGCCTTATCGTACCCGGTGCGGTACTGATGATCCTGTTCGGTACCCTGATTGCACTGGATGCACTTTCTTTCTGGTCCACCATGCTGGTGGCAATGGCCGGTGCCGTGGCCGGTGACAGCTTAAGTTACTATCTCGGATACCGCTACCAGGAAAGACTGCTTTCCATCTGGCCACTGTCGAAACAACCCGAACTCATCGAAAAGGCCCATGGTTTCTTACACAGGCATGGTAAGAAAAGCCTTTTCCTCGCCCGCTTTATTGGCCTGCTGCGCCCGGTGATCCCGGCGATAGCCGGTATGGCCGCTATGCCACGCCAGACTTTTATCCTTGCTAATGTCAGTTCGGCACTTTTATGGGCGCCCCTTTACCTGCTACCCGGTATTCTGTTTGGAATGTCGTTCGAGCTGGCCAGTGAATTTGCCGGTAAATTTATTTTTATCGTTCTGCTGGCTATCGTAATTATCATGATCTGTCTGTGGTTGTTACAGCGTCTTTATCTCTATGCGCGGCCATTGAATGATAAAATGATCAACGCCCTTCTAAACTGGGGTAAAAAACATCGCCTTGCGGGTGAAATGCCGGTGTCGGTCTTTGATAGTGAACACCCGGAATGGCGCGGCCTGAGTATGATCGCGCTGCTGATCTTCACTATTACACTTGCTATTACGCTTGTGCATAAGCACCTGTTACTCAGTTATAACATCGTGCCTTATGACAGTGATTCTTTTAACCAGTTTATCTATTTCAGCCTGCAGGACATGCAGTCTCCACCACTGGATGTGGTTATGCTCTGGTTACTGGCCTTTAGCAGCAGTGAGAGTATTGCCCTGCTTGCCCTGCTAATGGGTGGTCTTTTTATTGCCCATAAAAACTTTCTTACCCTGTGGCATTTTCTTGCCGCAATCCTGTTGCCGCTGCTATTAGCTCCCCTGTTAAACAATCCGCTTGCGCAGCAATTACAGCAGGGCATTGATATTGGCTTCCATACTCTGCCCATTGTCGTCGTGATCAGTATGCTGGGTTTCCTGGTAATTATTTTTAATGCCGGGCTGTCTTATAGCAAGCAAAAGATAATTTTTTATATTTCTTCCACGCTGATCCTGTTTCTTATTCTGGCCCAGCTTTACTTTGCCCACCAGGTAAGTAGCCAGGTATTTTATAGTCTGCTAATCGCCTTTAGCTGGTTTAATCTTCTCGGTATTGCCTATCGACGGCATAGTCACAAGTTCACCTCGGCGAAACTAAAAAAAGAAATGCTGTTTGCCCTGTTACTGGTTTCGATTGTTCCGAGCTGGCAGGTATTACAGCAGGATGCGGTTCATCGCACAGAAGAAAATCACATGCTGATTAGCCAGCAGGGCTGGCTTGAAGATGGCTGGCAGTTACTGCCAGTACATCGAGAAGGCCTGTACCAGCATAAAACCTTTTTCAATTTACAATGGCTCGGTAATAGCCATGAAATTAGCTCGAAGCTGAAACAGGCCGGTTTTGTAAAACGTAGAAACAGCCTGAAAACGTTTACCCACTGGTTCTTCGATCAACCAGAACTGGCACAACTACCACTGGCCCCCCATATCCACCAGGGTCAGTACGAGGCGATGCGCTTTGCCCGCTATAACAGAGATAAAACCGAGTTACTTGTTATTCGCCTGTGGCCATCTCGATATAAAATCAGACAGGATGGCCCTACTCGGGATCTATGGTTTGGCAGTATAACGCGTGTAGCGATGAAAAAACGACTGGGTATCAATTACCTCTATACTCTGGATAAGCCAGTAAATGAATTTACCCTCACTATACCGGGTATAACGGTGAAGAAGAAAAGCCTGAACGGGCAGAAAGTAATATTTCTGGTTTATTAAAAGATATTTTCAGGACCAGCCTTATTTTTAAAGTATCTCCATGGATACCAGCCGTGGCTGTAGATAAGCGATACGTTCATCGATATCATCCATGGCCAGCATGGCCTGCTTGTCCTTGAGAGAAAGTGGAAGGAGTTCTACCAGCCGGGCACTGACCCATTCCGGGTTATCGTAGAATTTTTTCATGGTAGTATAAGGTGGTTCCAGCCGGGCAATGATCTGCTGTAACAGGCTGATCAATTTATCGCCCTGCTGTTTTTGCGGCAGGGGGGGATTCTGCAATAATTCAACCTCGGCCATGGTGAGCTGATTTTCCCTGACCTCGGTAGAAAGTACGCGAAAGCGCTGTTCCCCGGCAAGGGTGATCCCCAGCATGCCATCACTGCGTTTATGCCAGTAGGAAATATAACTGAGCGTGCCGATATCATGTACCTGCGCAGCGGGACCCGCTTCACTACCCCGGGCGATCAGCACTACACCAATCCGTCCATCACGCTTGAGGCAGTCACTCACCATATCCAGGTAGCGGGGTTCAAAAATACGTAATGGTAACGCACCACCGGGAAACAACACGGCGTTAAGCGGAAAGAGCGGAATTGTTATTTTCTTTGCGACTTCCATGTTTTTCACATCTTGGGGGTTATTAAAAACATGTTCTATAACAGCAGCCTTTGTGCTGCACCCTTAAGTGTGGCACAAAATCGAAAAAATCCCAGTGAATCGGCCTTATTCTCCCCAGCGTGATAGCAGTTCATGCCCAATCCCCAGATGATCGAGCATTCGTGCCACCATAAAATCGATAATATCATCCAGCCCGGTCGGGTTGTGATAGAAGCCGGGGTTGGCCGGCATAATGGTGGCACCCGCCTGAGACAGGCGGAGCATGTTTTCAAGGTGAATCTGTGAAAACGGGGTTTCCCGTACCACCATAATCAGCTGACGTCGTTCCTTGAGCATGACATCCGCGGCACGCTCCAGCAGATTATCGCTGTTGCCATTGGCAATCGCCGCCAGAGTGCCAGTGGTACAGGGACACACCACCATGGATTTCGCCCGGTGCGAGCCGCTGGCAATCGGCGCTGTCCACTGTTCCTGGCCATAGACCGTAAGCAGGGACTCATCGGCTACAAAATACTGCAAAAAAAATCGCTGCATCTCAGCCGGCTTGCCCGGGACATTCAGATCGGTTTCCATCGAGAGCACGATCTGCGCCGCTTTTGATACCAGCAGATAAACCGGGGTTCTGCTTTGCAGCAGGCATTGCAGCAGGCGCAGCGCATACTGCACACCAGAGGCACCGGTTAAAGCCAGAATAACGGGGGGTTTTTCATCTTTCATTTTAATGACATTATTCCTCTGCAAAGCGGACAGTAAGGGCTTCCAGCAAACGGGCATGGATATTTTCAAAACCACCATTGCTCATAACCAGTAGCTGATCACCCGGCCTGGCATTTTTTACAACTTCATCAATAATAGCCTGAACCGAGGAAAAAGTCGGCATACCCCAGTCAATATCACCCACCTGGTAAAAATAAACCTGGTCCGCCTGCGACAGGGAATCGGCAAGGCTA
>JALUTJ010000254.1 GCA_027057985.1 Chromatiales bacterium | reverse complement strand
CACCAACTTATGCTCATGTGCCAATGATTCTTGGAGAAGACGGTGCCCGTCTTTCCAAACGTCATGGTGCCACCAGTGTTATCGAGTACCGTGAAATGGGTTACCTGCCCGAAGCACTGATGAACTACCTGGTGCGCCTAGGCTGGTCTCATGGTGATCAGGAGCTCTTTAGCCGTGATGAAATGATTTCGCTGTTTGATATTGTCAATGTCAACAGGGCACCGTCGAGTTTCAATACCGAGAAACTGCGCTGGATAAACCAGCAGTACATCAAGGAAGCCGATGCAGCGCATGTTGCCGCCCTGCTTAGCGTGCACATGGGTAATCTCGATATCGATCCCTCACAGGGTCCAGAGTTAAAAGATGTCGTGATTGCGCAGCGTGAGCGGGCCAGTACCCTGCTGGAACTGGCAGAGATTTCAACTTTCTTCTATCGTGACTTCGATGAATATGATGAAAAAATGGCGAAGAAACAACTTCGTCCGGTTGCGACAGAAGTGCTGCAAACTGCGCGGCAGGATCTCGAACAATGTGAAGACTGGACGATAGATGCTATTCATGATGTGATTCATGCGGTAGCCGAGAAACTTGAAGTGAAAATGGGCAAGGTCGGCATGCCACTGCGTGTTGCTGTAACCGGTGGTGCTCCATCACCCGGACTGGATCTGACGATTTACCTGGTTGGCAGGGAAGCGACTCTGCGCCGTATCGACAGGGCGCTCGAATATATTACTAACCGGTCACAGGACTGAGGCTAAGGCGTAAAGAATGAGTGAAACTGAAACAACAAAACCACGGCACTTTATCCAGCAGATAATCGATGCCGATATCAGGGCAGGGAAAAACAATGGCAAGGTGGCAACCCGTTTTCCTCCTGAGCCGAATGGTTACCTGCATATTGGTCATGCCAAGTCGATCTGTCTTAACTTTGGTCTGGCCGAAGAATATAACGGCACCTGTAATCTTCGCTTTGATGATACCAACCCGGGCAAGGAAAAAGAGGAATATGTCAGGGCGATTATCAATGATGTGAAGTGGCTGGGTTATGACTGGCAGGATCGCCTTTATTATGCTTCGAATTATTTTGAACAGTTGTATGACTTTGCGGTTGAGCTGATTCAGGCGGGAAAGGCCTATGTCTGCGATCTCGATGCCGAGCAGGTGCGTGAATACCGCGGTACGCTGCAGGAGCCGGGTAAAAATAGCCCTTACCGTGATCGCAGCGTGGAGGAAAACCTGGATCTGTTTGCCCGCATGCGTGCGGGTGAATTTGCCGATGGTGAGAAAGTGCTGCGCGCAAAAATCGATATGGCCTCACCAAATATGAACATGCGCGATCCCACGCTCTACCGCATTCGTCATGGTGTCATCCATCACCAGACCGGTGAAGCCTGGTGTATCTACCCCATGTATGACTACACCCATCCGATTTCCGATGCCATCGAGGGGATCACCCACTCACTGTGTACACTGGAGTTCGAAGATCACCGTCCCCTGTATGACTGGGTGCTGGACAATATTTCGATTGGCTGTCATCCGCAGCAGATAGAGTTTTCACGCCTTAACCTGCAATACACCGTGGTCAGCAAACGTAAGCTGACCCAGCTGGTTGAAAACGGCCATGTCAGTGGCTGGGATGATCCGCGCATGCCAACCCTGGCAGGCCTGCGTCGACGTGGTTTTACTCCAGCGTCGATCCGTGATTTCTGTAACAGAATTGGTGTTACCAAATCAGATAACTCGGTTGAAATGGGTGTGCTGGAAAACTGTATCCGCGAAGACCTGAATGAAATTGCACCGCGACGCATGGCGGTGTTGAACCCGCTTAAGGTGGTGATTGAAAATTATCCCGAAGGGCAGGTGGAAGAACTCGATGCCCCTAATCACCCGCAGAAAGAAGAGATGGGCAAGCGCAAGGTTCTGTTTAGCCGTGAAGTCTATATCGATCGTGATGACTTTATGGAAGTCGCCCCGAACAGGAAATTTAAGCGGCTCGTCGCCGGCGGAGAAGTGCGTCTGCGTAATGCCTACGTGATTCGTTGTGATGAAGTTATCAAGGATGCACAGGGTGAAATCATTGAATTACGTTGCAGTTACGACGACCAGACACACAATCGTGCACCGGAAGGGCGCAAGGTCAAGGGGGTGATTCACTGGGTCTCGGCTTCTCACGGCGTCAAAGCTCAGGTCAGGCTCTATGATCGCCTTTTTGATCATGCGACCCCGGAATCTGCCAGTAAGGAAGGGAAGGAATTTACCGACTACCTGAATCCGTCCTCACTTGAGGTGCTGGAAGATTGCTATGTTGAAACCAGCCTGCAGGAGGTTGCTGCGGGTGAAATTTTCCAGTTTGAGCGCGAAGGTTATTTTGTGCGCGACCCGGAAAATACCGCAGATGGTCACGCCGTGTTCAATCGTACCGTGACTTTGCGTGATACCTGGGCAAAAATCGAAGCCGGCAGCTAAAAATTCAATGAATTTTAAGAAATTGATTGACATAAATAGCCTGCTGTCGTACATTGCGCGCTCTCTTACAGGGGCTATAGCTCAGCTGGGAGAGCGCTACACTGGCAGTGTAGAGGTCGGCGGTTCGATCCCGCCTAGCTCCACCAAATACCGGCTTCTGGCCCGTATGAATGAAGAGAAAAGAGCGTATGCATAAAGCGGGCAAGATTGCTGTTATCGCGGGTATACTGCTCATTGTGGTAGGTATGATTGCAGGTTTTTACCTGCTGGCCACAGAAGGTGAAAGTGCTATTATCTGGCTTGGCACCATCATACCACTCGGGTTTGTTATCCTGCTTACTGGCATGGTAACTACATTACTCAAACCCGAAGATAAAGACTAAACAAGTTTTAGTCCCCATCGTCTAGAGGCCTAGGACACCGCCCTTTCACGGCGGTAACAGGGGTTCGACTCCCCTTGGGGACGCCATACATAAAAGAAGACCCGCAAGGGTCTTTTTTTATGTGTGGCAGTTATATCAGGCAGTCGAACTCAGGGGTTCGACAAATTTGCCGAGTACAAATTTGCCGTGAGCAAATTTGAATATCGCGCCGCGATAATATCAACTTTTTATTTTACTGATGTATTGTGCACAAACCGAAACCAGAGCAGTAGTGCCAGTAACAGGAATACAAGCTGTCCGATTACAAAATGCAGTTGCCGGGTATGCAGCAGGGGTACGGCGATACTGGCCACTGCGGCATTGGTGAGCATCTGTATAAAACCCTGTACGGATGAAGCCGCACCACGATTATCTGGAAAACAATCGAGTGCCAGGATAGTGATTGCCGGCATGGTCATGGCCATGCCAAGGACATAGATCACCAGTGGTGTAATCACGGCTATTATCCCGGTGCTAAGAAAAATAGCCTGTAGCAGGTTAAGAATAATGGCAAAGCTCATAATGCCAAGTCCAAGATAAGCCACTTTTTGCGTTGCCCAGCGATGTGCCAGCCGACTCGAAAGATAGGCGCCGATCATCATCCCTGCCACCATGGGAATGAACTGAATGGAAAAGTCATCGCTGCCGAGACCCAGAAAATCAAATATCACCGAGGGTGCACCGGCGATATAAAGAAACAGGCCGGCAAATGAAAAGGCCATGGAAAAAACCAGCCCGAGAAAGCGAGATTTTTTCATGGCCTGCAGGTAAACCTTAATCACGGCAAGTGGATGGAAGGACTGTCGGTATTCTTTTGCCAGTGTTTCCCGAGTAAGGCTGGCCAATAGCATTAATAATAAAGCAAACCCGGAAAGAAACCAGAATACACTGCGCCAGCCAAAGTAATCATGCAGCCAGCCACCCAGTACCGGGGCGATTGCCGGTGCCAGGGCAAACAACAGCATGGCCTGCGACATGGCTTTGTGTGCACTCTGGGTGTCGTGTGCATCTCGAATCATTGCCCGTCCGGCAATCAGGCCACCACTGGCAGCAAGTCCCTGCAGTAACCGCCATACCATGAAAGTCGTAATATTTTCAGCCATGGCACATCCTGCCGAAGCGATAATATAAAGGGCGAGACTGGAAAGAATGACCTGCTTACGGCCAATCCTGTCGGCTAGTGGCCCCCAGAACAGGGTAGAAACGGCAAATGCAACCAGGTAGATGGCAAGTGTCTGCGATAATACCGCCCGGCTAACAGCAAATTCCAGCTCAATATCGGGAAAAGAGGGCAGATAGGTATCGATGGTAAATGGCCCGAGCATCGAGAGCAGCGCCGCAACTATAGTCAGGTGGTAATGAGTGACCGGTTTATTTTCTCTCGTGTTCATACCATAATCATACCTTAATTATGAAGGCGGATAGATAATTTCTGCTTGAAAGGTTGATGGAAAACCATATATAGCCGGTACAGGGTTTATATGG
>JALUTJ010000253.1 GCA_027057985.1 Chromatiales bacterium | reverse complement strand
GATTTCCGGGCTGTGGTTAGGTATTCCACAGACCATTACATGTCATTTTTTCGCGTAGCGTCAAGTGCCACGTTATCTTAATAATAAGACATTCATACTGTTTTTGCAAGTTTGATTCCCGCGGGGAGTGGGGAATCCGGTGTTCATACAAATTCCATAAATAGGAATTGACCCGGATTCATCCAGAAACCACATTATCGGGCGTGTCTTACTGACGTTTCCCAAGCATAAGAAGCAATCTAAAAACGATTACTTTTCATATTGTTGTTCAAGTGTTGCGATTTGCTTTTCCGTTTGCTCAAGAAGCCGACGAGTCATATTCAAGCCCGTTTTTTGTCCTTTTTCCTCCATAGTCGCAATCTTTTGGCGAAGGGTATCTGCGGCACTGTGTAATTGCTTGAGTTTATCCGAGACACTAGCGGGTAAGTCACTCAGTTCTTTGCGTGGTCTTGCTTTCGTTACAGACCTCCCTTTTGACTTTTTGCCGTTGGATTTTTTCGACTTCCCCGCTTTTTTCTGATGCGCCCCTTGTACTTCTGTGAGCCGCTTTTGACGTTCGAGCCCTTTTGTCGAAGCACTGGTTGTTAGGAGGCATATACCTCCCATTTCAGCATCATAAACAGATGTGCCTTCTACTATCAGCATATCTGTTTCATCTTCTAAGGCCTTTTCAACTTTTTTCCAGTGTTTGAGGCTCATAAATACATAATAGGTCGTTATCGGCTCAACCGACTCAAACGGCGGTACCCCCTTAGGATAGGGCGGGGCTTTGACTTCCTTTTGCTCGATAGCTGTCATAACAGAGCCACCTTCAATGTGAATTTTCCCCGGACGACCAATGAGGGTAACCGTCAAATTGTTGACTTGTCCGGGCTCTTCGAGTAGCGGTTTTAGATATTCTGCTCGTTCCGACCAGTTAATACCAGGGGGGATCACCTCGCCATCAGAATGCTTACCAAAATTGGGGAAAATTTCTTGTCTAACCTTAGCGTCAATGCGACCCTTTATAATAAAGAAAAATACCCCGCCTTTGGTGCGACGGCGTTTACCATCATGCGTTTTCATGCCCCCAGCGGCTTCAATTTTTTCAGTTTCTTCGACTACTTTTTGAGCAAGCTCCAAGCCACATTTTTCAATGATTAGCGCGATTTGTTTTATTGGGTTCTTAGCCGTTTCACCAAGGGCTTTAGCGATCTTTCGGGCCTCTTTCCGGATAGCCTCTGGTGTCATAGGTTTTTTTTGAGCGTCTTCTGGTTGCATGCTATACCTGCTTTATTTGTAATTGAATCCCATATTCAGAGTAGCTTTATTGTTAACTTGGATATTATCTAAAAATGGTTGAAGTGACCAAACTTATTTCAAGTATGAGTGTTACCAACATTCTTCTTTGTGTATCCCGTGTAACATCAGCTATAATATTAAGCATAAATTACGATAAAAACAACACATTTATTCTAGTTCTCGCTTTAGGTTATCCTCAAAATAACTGCCAGCCCCCATCCAACAACAATCAATAATCCGATTTGGCCATGCAATTTAGCAGTACGGCCTTGCGCTTGATGCATTAAGGATACGTCTTGGCTGGTATTAAAAATATGAATGAGTCGCAGTGCTTCAGGAAGAGTAATTAGAGTTAATAGTGTTGTTATAGGTAATATATTCATCAAGACCAGTAGAATCTGCGAGATATAAGTTCCGATCACCAAAAACATATACTCAGCACGCGCAAAACGTATCCCGAACATGACAGCAAGTGTGCGTTTATTAACGGCGCGGTCAGCATTCATATCACGGATATTATTGGCGTGTAGAATGGCGGCTACCATCAATGCAATCGGCAACGAAATAAGGCTTAGTTCCCCGATACGCTCGCTACTAACATCAGGAAACATAACATAATATGCACCAACGACAATGGCGGGCCCCATGAAAATTGCAACTGTAATTTCACCTAAGCCATTGTATGCTAACGGAAAAGGGCCAGCAGTATAAGTGATGGCAACTAAGACCCCGCCAATACCAATGACCCACAAGAGATTGCCACTTTGTGATAGCAAAAATAGCCCAATTAAACAGCCTAGTACTGTTGTAAAGATTGCACCATTACGGATATTTCCGGGTGTGAGGATTTTCTGCTTAATAATCATCCCTTGTCCGGCCTCTTTAAGTTCATCTGCTCCCCGTCGATAATCGGCATACTCGTTGATGAGATTCGCCGCCGTTTGTAGCAACATTGTCCCAATAAGCGCAAGCATAAAAAACACTAAGTTAAAAACACCATCCTGTACAGCAACAACACCTGCTAAGCCCATCGGAACATAGGTTGCTGTAAAAACCCGCGGACGAATGGCTTGATACCATGCTCTTATTTTAGATTGTTGTTCAACTACAGACATAGAATGCCCTTTAAGTGACTTGCTAGGTAGGGTAGTGGTCTAAGTATACGGTTTGTGAAGCGCAAACAACACATTCAAAAATTTCTTCTGTATAATACACATTCTTATCTATGGGGGAATCTTGCCTTTGCTCTTACAAATTGTTTACCGTCATCCGGTGAGTGCAAGCTGTCCCCAAATAATAAAAACGGTGATTTTGATGAAGGTCTTGCAGGTTAGCACAACAGATAAAATCGGTGGCGCAGGTATCGCGGCGTATCGTTTACATGAGGGCTTACGTCAATCAGGAATAGACTCACAGATGCTTGTTTTACGCAAAGTGACTTCTGACCCAACCGTACACCGTTTGCTACCGCGTATGGCTCGGTGGAAACGTTTACAGGTACGGATTGCTACACAACGTTATCATCACCACCTTAAACAACATCTGCGCCATCCTGAAAGCTCTTACTGGAGTTTGAACAATTGCACCTATCCTATTGCTGATGTGATTAATTCATTTGAGGCTGATACTGTGCATATTCATTGGGTGGGCGATAATTATTTACCGATTCAGGAACTTGCTAAAATTAGGGCCCCAATCATCTGGACATTACACGATATGTGGGCATTTACAGGGGGGTGCCACTATTCGGGCGGATGTCAGGCTTACCGAACAGGATGCGGGAATTGCCCGCAGTTGCTTTCTCCACAACTCAACGATATCAGCCAACAAATAACCACACGGAAAATTCAAGCATGGTCAGACATTCCGATAACGATTATTTGCCCCAGTCAATGGTTAGCTGAGTGTGTACGGAATAGTCGGATATTAGGAAATAAGGATATTAAAGTCATCCCCAATGGTATTGATACGGCTATCTTTAAACCAATTAATAAAAGTAGCGCGCGACAGGCTTTTAATTTACCGCAAGACAAAAAAATGATCTTATTCGGGGCATTTGGCGGAACACAAGACCCTCGTAAAGGGTTCACCTATTTAAAGGAAGCCCTCCATCTGCTACTAAAAAAAGATAATTTGGAGTTAGTCATTTTTGGGTCTGATATACCTGAAAAACTGGACGTGAGTTTACCGGTGCATCAAATTGGACAATTGCAGGACAGTGTGAGTATGATGCTTCTTTACTCGGCATGTGACGTGTTTGTTTTACCGGCATTACAAGATAATCTTCCCAACACACTCATCGAGTCGCTTGCCTGTGGAACCCCGTGTGTTGCTTTTGATACAGGCGGTATCTCGGATATCATCCATCACCAGCAAAACGGCTATCTGGCTCAAGTTAAAGACAGTCATGATTTAGCCGAGGGCATCCAGTGGACATTAGAGCAATCGCTTCAACCTTCAATCATCCACCAGAATACCATTGAGGGGTATCACTTACCCCATATCACGGAACAATATAGCCAGCTTTATCAGTCACTATCGAACTAACCGATTTCCGTTTCTCTGTCTCTCGGCGTTAAATCTTGAAATCAAAATCCCAGCGCGACTATATGGTTGTCTTTTAACGATGGTGTGGAAACTAGTACAAAAATCGCCCTAAGCAAGGCACAACGGGACATACAGGTCCGTACAATCCTTGCCGTCTATTGCATAATTTATGCAGATTATGAGGTATCAAAAAATGGGGTAAATTCTATTTGCAGAATTTTTAGAGATGCGGTATAGTTTATAAATCGTTGATTAAAAAAACAGAAACACCCGCTTGTTTTGTTTTTTCACAGGCAATCGGGTGGTTTCTGAAAATAAAAGCGACCCAGTTGGATCGTGATTTCACGATCCAAGTGTACCGCAAACATACCCGATAATGCAAGTGGAAATTCACTCAAAAGCTGGGTCGCTTTAGAAAGGTAACTAAAATGCTCAATATAGAAGATGGTAAACCCACTCGGCTTCAATTGCCTAATGCTTTGCGAGAAGCAATGCTACAAGCTGATGTTAGCAAGAGTTTAGTCGTACTCGAAGGACTCTATATGCTCTGCTTTGCATCGGGTACCTGGCTGACTTGTGACCAAATTTATCGTATTTGTCGGGATAATTTTGGTATGAGTTATCAACTTGTTTATCAAGGATTACGTCAATTTCTCATTTTTCAACGACGTAAGTCGGAAAGAGTTGCCGGTAAACGAGGGCCGCGTCCTTATTTGTATCGTATTCCTCATCCTGATGAATTGATGGCGGAATTTGAAGTCCAACAAACACACTCCCCCCATGATGAACTCGAAAAAGCAGACCTTAAAAGTGTGAGTACTTACCGTAGAGCTTTGCATCGAAAAATGTTCATCCGCAAGTGGCTCGAAAATGGAGGAGAGGGTTTTGTGATGAGTCGTAAATTGATGGCGAAACGGCTGGCGGTTTCGGTTCGGACTGTGCGAACCTACGACAAGTTACTAGGACACAGCCATGACCCTAACTATAAAGAAGTACCGATCACCTCAAAGAATTGGTTCCGGTTACCGCGCTATAAAGATAAATTTGATGAAAACGGCAAACGCCTGCCATCCAGAACTTGGTTGAAAACGCACAAGTACGGCGATAGGGAATCTCGTAATCTGCCCTGTGTGCGTTACCTGGCTTACAAAGCATTGAATGAGGGATGCGATGTCTATGTGGTCGAGCGCCTCGCCAATACCTACTACCCTTATCAAAAGCCGGACCTCAGCCAATTTGATAGTTGGGATGCGCTGTCGAAGCATTATGCAGAAGAGGATGCACGTAATGCGGCTGGGTTTTATCAAGACCAAGATGGCAGTTGGTATTATCAGCGCAAATAATTATTTATCAAAACCCCCTGCGACGGGTTTTGCTATGAATACTTTTAATAAGGGAAAAAACAATAAATAATTTGCCGGCTAGTTTGCTGAAAACAGTTAAAAAGATGCAAGCCTCGTCATAAAGAAAGCGAAAAAAGCCGTCGTTCACTATAGCAACACCGGTTGGATAGGGTCAGATACGACAGAAGGGACCGAAAAAAAACAAGGGGTCCCAAATGTCGCAAGGGGTTTCTGTAAATAGCCTATGTTCAAAACTTAGGCTCGTCTTCCGGTTTCCTGTAACCATTTATCACGATTGGCGGCACGTGCTATCTTGCCACTTGAGGTTTTAATTAGCCATTTTTTATTGACAAGATGCACAAAATGGATTGCAACTGTGGTTTGTGTTGTGATGGCCTGCTTGATGCCCTGAAAGATTGCTTTGCGCTCGTTATCATCTTCAGTTTCAACTTCAGCTACAACAGCAATCAGTTCTGTACCTTCTTTGTCATCAGGCACACCAAAAACAACAGCACGCCCAGGATGTATACCGTCAACCGTATTGATGATCGCCTCTAAATCCTGAGGATAGACATTTTTCCCGGCATTAATGATCAAGTCTTTCGAGCGCCCGATTACAAAGACTTCACCATTAACAATATATCCTCTATCGCCAGTTTTATACCAGCCTTCATCATCAAAGGGGTTTAAATCATCTCGTTTATAATATTCGGTTAACATACAATCGCTAGTGACCACCAATTCTCCTACTTGTCGATCTGTAAGGGTATTGCCGTCTGCATCAACAACTTTAATTTGTGTATTGGCAATTGGTTTCCCGCATGACACCCTGGCTAGAGCATGAGCATGTTCTTCGGATACGGGGACTGCTTCAAGGCTTTGCTCCAGTTCTAAGCGATTGATAATGTCGATCTTAGGGCATTTTCCTATTGGGGTTTGGGTCACAGCGAAGGTGTTTTCTGCCATCGCATAGCTGACAGCGAGTTGCTTAGCCTCAAGCCCATATTCACTGTATTTATCGAGAAATAACCGATGGCTTGAGGCATGGACTGGCTCAGAGCAATTGATGAAAGCACGTATTGATGCTAATGATATACCCTCCACATCCCGTTTACGAATTCGTCGTGCCATATGGTTATAAGCAAAATTCGGTAACCAGCAAAGTGTCCCCTGGTAATCGTTAATGGCGCGCAACAACATAGCCGGGCGTTTCACCCAATCAAAGGGTGACATTAACACTAAGGGAACGCCTTGGATTAAGGGCATCAAGAATCCTGCAATCAACCCCATATCGTGATACAGGGGTAACCAACTCACGATAACATCGGCTTCGGACAGTTGCAAAGTATCACTATAACTTGCTATCTGGTTGAGTACCGCTGTATGAGAGAGTGCTACCCCCTTTTGCAAACCAGTTGTGCCACTAGAATGTTGCAGAAATGCAATCTCATCTGCTTCGGGTGTATAAGATTGAACTTGCCCGGAGACTGCTTCGAGAAGTGCCTGTGATCCATACACGGGACAGTTTACCCGCTTAGACAACTCGCACATAAAATCATCAGTGGTCAAAATCGCGCGCACATCGGAAAGTTGCACCAACTCAGACATGCTGTTCATGTAAATATCACGGTCAAGTTTTTCCGTCAGTGTGGGAAACATCGACGGTATCGCGCCTATCAACAAGGCACCCCAAAAGGCATAGATACTTTCGAGATTCTGTGTATGAGCAAGTACTACAAGATCATGTGCTGAAACTCCCATTTGCTGTAAACCGGACGCATAATTTTGGACGGCTTGTCGGAATTCTGCACGAGTTATAGTGACATCATTGGCACCAGTTTCGATGTAAATGAGTGCCGGTCTTTGGTCATCAGCAGATGTCAGCGTCAGGGCTGAATGTAACGTATGAAATGCTTTACGAGTAGATAAATTGAGCATGACTAACTTTCAATATCACGCATGACACGAGCGATAATTTGATTGAGGGTATCCATCTTTTCAACAGTTAAGTCTGGGTCCGGAATATAAACATTAAACTCTTGTTCGCAATAGACGGCTAATTCTGCCAGTGAAAATGAATCAATCAATCCACCGGTGATGATACCCTCGTCATCATCGATTTGATAACTTTCATCGCGTATTAACTCGCGTGCGATATATTGGCGAATTTTTTCACGTATTGTTGTTTCATCCATAGTGGTATCCCTTCCCAAAAATCAATCAGCGCACTATCTTAATGCCATGCTTGACGATTGTTTAGCGTTATTTTATTGCAGGGGGATTAAGTGGCAGACTTTCCGCGGGTTACATTTGGTATTATCGTTCTGAATGGTGAGCCATTCATTTGCTATAACTTGCGCGCGCTGTACCCCTATGCCCATCAGATTATTGTTGTAGAAGGTGCAACACAAGGAGCAAAGAATGTCGCTACCTCCGGCGGACACTCACACGACACCACCTTGGACACCCTCCGACAATTCAAAATGGAAGAGGACCCTGATAACAAGCTCATCATTATTACAAAAGACGGATTTTGGACGGAAAAAGATGAGATGTCGCAAGCCTATGCTGAGCGCGCAACAGGGGATTATTTATGGCAGGTCGATGTTGATGAATTTTATCAGCCGGAAGATATTGAAGCCGTTCTCAAGATGTTACGGGACGATTCATCGATCACAGCTGTTTCGTTTAAGACAATTACATTTTGGGGCGCGCCGGATTACATCGTTGACGGCTGGTATCTGCGACGTGGTGCAGAAGTCTATCATCGGTTATTCAAGTGGGGAGCAGGATACACTTATGTCACCCATCGCCCACCAACTGTTCATAATGCAGATGGTCAGGATATGCGTAATATCCATTGGGTCACAGCCGATGAGATGGAGCAACACGGGATTCGGATGTATCATTATTCGTTGTTATTGCCAAAACAAGTGATTGAGAAGTGTGATTACTATAGCCATGCCGAATGGGCAAAACGTCAGGGGGCATTAGATTGGGTGCATCATGCCTATTTGTCTTTGAATCGCCCTTATCATGTCCACAATATCGAGGAATACCCTAGCTGGTTAACACGTTATACGGGTACTCATCCACCACAGATTTTAGCCATGTGGCAAACGATTACCCAGGAGAACTCCGGATTTGATATTCGTCGGAGAAATGATATTGAGAGACTATTGAACTCAATATCCTATAAAGCTGGACGTTCAATCATCATGTTGGCAGATATGCCAACCATGAAAATTAAAACATTGAAGCAAAAAATAAAATCCCGATTGGCTGGATTAACCCCAAACATCATAAAAAAACTGCTAAAATTACTCAAGAATGGATAATTTGAATTTTTATACCGCTTCACTTAAACCTAATTCTTTTGTCCGCTCCATGCTTTATCCTATGCTGTCCCAATGATGATGTATCACAAATTGTAATCACCGATGTTAGTGGATTGTCATGATTTGATTATATCTTTTCCGGTTTGTTTTCTTGTGTAATATAATTTACTATAGGTAAATCAGGTGAAATGCTTGAATTTAGGTTTTTTATGTCAATTTTTTCGCGTAAGATAGTAGCCAATATTTTGCTACTCTCCATAAACCTCATACTGCTCACAATTATCAGTCGTGTTGTCCTTGCCGGTGAAAACACCAACGCGATATTAGAGCAGTCGGTCTATCTCTATTATTATGAATCTGATGACAAGTTACTTGATGTGGGCGAATCTCAATTATATACTTTTGCGCCCATCCCCGGTGAAGATATTACAATTGTCTCCTATGGTTTAGATGACACAGCACGAACCAGTATTTCGCTATTTGATGGTAGTGGTAATCTAGTCGCTACAGGTACATCGAACCAAATTACCGAAAAACCTGAAGATACAGCGACAGATGAATCCCCTCAATCTCCATTCATCACAGCAATCCAATATACAGCCAACAGTGGCGGCTTATATTCCTTTGATGTTAAAAATGAATCGGGGGAAGAAGGGCTTGTCCGAACTATGCTATTTGTCGGTGAGCCGTTTAACACCGACTTAACCTTGATTGATGAATTAAACCCCTTGCTCCCTAGCAAAGCCTTTATGGTTGCTGGCGATCCTAATCGGGAATGGGAAAACGAGTTAACCGGCGAAACTATTCGGGGTTTACGAACGGAGGTTGACGTTCTACCAATCGAGCGTATTGACCGCGCACCGGATGTTTTTCTCTCGTATTCAACACTCTCATATTTACCGGATGTCTCGGAGCGTTTACAGCCGGTGACGTTCGAGCGTTGGTTCAATGAAGATGAGCAAGAAATCTATCTGGTTAATATTCGTCCGATACCTGAGCAAGAAACAGAAGCTAATCGTGCCATTCTAGAAGATATTGACTATCAAACGTATAACTCCAATAATTTCTTCTTTTTTGAATATTTATTCTCTGTGGGCAATGGTAGTGATCCCATTGCACTAGATCGTGGGGCAGGGGCCTGTGCTGGTCTTGCTGATCGCGTGGATTGCATTTCCGGCGATCCCAATTTCGGACGAGAAATCCCAAGTTCGACAGATGCAATAGAATCAGATGCGAGTGTTGCAGAAACAGCACAATTAACAGTTCAAGGTGAAGTTATTACAGTAACCGTTGATCGGAATCAAACGTGTACTTCATTTGCGGGTACGACTGGCAATGTTGTTACGATCACGGCCGTTAGTGGCACATTAACGACCGTATGCCTTCCTAACCAATATATTCCAGTGACGGGGACATTGACAACGACGGGCGTAACATCGATCTCTGGCACAATTGGCAATCAACAAAACGTTTGTGATGGCACGCCGGGCGATGATATTATTGCCTGTACAACTGGAGATGATTGGATTGAAGCATTAGCCGGAAATGATGCCATTTTTGCCGACGCAGGAAATGATGATATTTTTGGTGGAGATGGTGAGGATTTCATCATCGCAGGTAGCGGCGATGATACCATTGATGCTGGCAGTGGCTACGATGCGGTTGATGGCGGTGCGGGTAATGATACGATTAACCTTGGGGCTGATGGTGGTATTTCAATCGGGGGGATTGGTAGCGATACCTTTATCATTGATGATAACCTTACAAACACCGATACCTTACAGCTTTCGGGCGGCACAGACTTCACTTCTACGGGTGACGGTGAACAGGACACATTTGATTTTAATGGTGCTCCTAATGGCTCAATCGCTCTTTATACCGATAGTGCCGATCTTTTAGATTTTACAGATTATAGCAGTGGCATAATCGCCTATCCCGATGTGATATTAGGTTCTAGTTTGACTGTCACTGTCCAAGATGGTGGTTTACCATCCAATATTTCAGGTTCAGCATATGATGATACATTCTTTTTAGCTAGTGGATGCGTTATTGGTAGTGCCAGCGGGTGTATTTCAACCCCGAATTACAATATTGATGCGAATGGTGGCGATGACACGATTAACACCAATTTTGGCAACGATACAATTGATGCCGGCAGTGGCAACGATACGATCAATAGTAGTAGTGGCAATGATACCCTCACTGGGGGTGCTGGTGACGATAACATCGACGGTGGACTAGGTATTGATACGTTTGAAGAAAGTGGTGCGACAACAGCAATGGATATCGTTCTTGTTGGTGGGGCTGGTACTTCAACATCCACCGGGCAAGGAAACGATACCTTCACCAGTATCGAAAATATAAATACCGGCTCAGGTGACGATATCTTCGCAATCAATGACCCCGGCAATAATATCATTGACGCAGATGGTGGTGATGATGAAGCCACGATTTCCGGTGGTTCCGGAGTAATCATCGTTGATCGCTTCGGGGATATCGTTGATGTCACGGATTCTGGGGGCGGTATTGGGACAGATCAATATAACTTTGTTGAAACGGTCAATATTTCGGGCAGTATTGGTAACGACATCATCCAAGTAACGGATGAAAATGATAATACCATCGACGGTAACGGGGGAAGCGATACTGTAGAAGTCATAAAGAATACAGCCGTATCCGGTACAATTACCATTATACGGAGTGGTGTTGATGTAAACGTCACCGGTACCGGTATCGGAACAGACATCTATCAGGCAATTAGCACTGTGAATGTCACAGGTGGCATTGTAGACGACACCTTTGAACTCACCGACGAAAACGATAATATGATTACTGGTGGCGGCGGCACAGATACCGTCAATGTTTATAGTACAGCTGGTGCCATCGATGATGAAACAATTACAATTATACGCTCCGGTGCAACCGGTGAGGGTGCGAATGTCTTGGTAATGTCAATAATTTCAGGTAGCAGTGGTTCAGGTATCGGAAATGATGCCTATAATGACATTGACCAAGTTAATGTCACGGCTGGTGATGGTGATGATACGTTTGAGATTTTTGACGGCTTAGACAATATCCTTGATGGCGGGGCTGGTGACGATACCATTAACTACACATCAATCGCCGATGACCTAACCATCATATTTGGAGCTTCGGGTACAAATACTGTCACAGGCACCGGTATTGGTACAGACATCCTTATCAATATCGAAAATATCAATGGCGGTACTGGTAACGACACATTTGTTATTCAAGACGAAAGTAATAACGAACTTGATGGCGGCGGTGGCACTGATGAAGCGTTTGTTATCATGGAAAATGTCTATAGTGGCGTTATCACTATTATTCGGAATCCAGCTAATGTTGTGACCGTATCCGGTAGCGGATTTGGTGTAGATACTTACACCAATATTGAACAAGTCAATGTTACGAGTGTCAGCGGTACGGATATCTTCCGCCCCAATGATTTTAATGATAATGATTTTGATGCAGGTGGTGGTATAGATTGGATTGATTATTCAACTCTTACAGGGGCCGTTAGTGTCAATGTCAATCTTAATACAGGCATAGCAACTGGCGACGGCAACGATACGCTAATAGGCTTTGAAAATATCAGCGGCTCGATTGGCAATGATACATTAATCGGTGATAGTGCCGCGAATATTATTGACGGGAATAGCGGTGCCGATACCATTGATGGTGGTGGTGGAGATGATACTCTCATTGGTAATACGGGTAATGATGTTATTGATGGTGGTAGCGGTACAGACACCTTGGATGAAAGTAATGCAACAACTGCTATGAACGTTACGCTTGTTAATGGGAATGGTAGCTCAACATCCATAGGACAAGGAAATGACACATTCACGAGTATCGAAAATATCAACACCGGTGCTGGCGATGATACATTCTCTATCACTGATATTAACGATAACGTCATCAATGCCAACGGTGGTAATGATATTGCAACAGTTTCGGGTGGGTCAGGCACCATTACGATTACCCGTACAGGTGGTGATGTTGCTGTCTCTGATACTGGCGGTGGCATTGGAATAGACCAATATCTTAATGTTGAACAAGTCGATGTCAACGGTAGTGGAACTGATGATACCTTTGTCGTCAATGATGCGAATGATAATATCTTGGAC
>JALUTJ010000252.1 GCA_027057985.1 Chromatiales bacterium | reverse complement strand
ATGACCTCGATGTTGAAACCCTGGAATTACTTGAAGAACTGCTCTGTGACTATGATGGCACCTTGATCCTGGTCAGCCATGATCGATCCTTCCTCGACAATGTGGTGACAAGCACCCTGGTCTTTGAAGGCGATGGCGTGGTGAAAGAGTATGTCGGTGGCTATGAGGACTGGCTGCGGCAAACGAAAAAAATAGCCGCCAAAAAAACCAGCACTGAAAAGCCTGTTTCAAAGGAAATAAAAAAAGAAAAACCAAAACAGAAAACAAAGCTCAGTTACAAGGAGCAGCGTGAGCTCGATACCTTGCCGGATAAAATCGAGAAACTTGAAGCCGAGCAGGAATACCTGCAACAGGAAGTCTCAGAGCCTGATTTTTATAAACAGCAACAGGATGTGATCGATAAAGCATTAAAACGGCTGGCCGAGCTGGAAAAAGAACTGGAACAGGCCTACCAGCGCTGGGAAGAACTGGGCGGATAAATTTTTATAATATTATTTCCTGTAGATCGGTTTGTGGTAGGTCAGACTTTAGTCTGACAATTAATATCTTGTTACCGGCTATTCATTCGGAAAATCTCGATTCGTGACACGCTATGCGCCATCCCTGGCCGCTCGACGATTGCCGTCCTGGCAATCGACGGTCGCTTATCGAGTTTTCCTGCTGAATATCCTGCCTCCTCTGTGACCACGAACCTGCCTGTGCCTGGCAAAAAAATCTTTGTGTTCTTTGCGCCTTAGCGGTGAAAAAATTGTTGATTTAGTTTGAGTCGTAGAGATCAGGCTTTAGTCTGACAAAATTTTTTATCCTGAAAAATAGTGAAAATACAAGTCTGGTTTTGAAAAAAGCTTTTGCTAGAATGAGCCGCACAGAATTTCCTGCAGAAAAATAGCGTATTGATCTCTTATGAATATTGAACAGAATATCGCCAATGAGCTGGGAGTAAATCTGGCCCAGGTAAAAGCCTCGATTGAACTGCTCGACGAAGGTGCCACGGTACCGTTTATTTCCCGCTACCGTAAGGAAGTTACCGGCGGCCTGGATGACAGCCAGTTACGCAGCCTTGAAGAACGGCTCACCTATCTACGTGAACTCGAAGATCGGCGTGCCACGGTTTTAAAAACCATTGAAGAGCAGGGTAAGCTGAGCGATGATCTGAAAAAAGATATTCTTGCCGCCGACAGTAAAACCCGGCTTGAAGATCTTTATGCACCGTATAAACCAAAGCGCCGCACCAAAGCACAGATTGCACGCGAGGCCGGGATTGAACCCTTACTCGATAGCCTGCTGCAGGATCCCAGCCGGAATCCAGAAACCATGGCAGAAGACTATATCAATGAAGCAGCCGGGTTTGCCGATACGACTGCGGTGCTCGATGGCGCGCGACAAATTTTTATGGAACGTGCTGCAGAAAATGCCGATCTTGTTGGTGAGCTGCGTGATATCTGCTGGGACAAAGGTGAACTGACTTCCAGTGTCATGGATGGCAAGCAACAGGAAGGCAGTAAGTTCAAGGATTATTTCGAGTTCTCTGAACAGATAAAAAATATTCCTTCGCACCGTGCACTGGCCATCTTTCGTGGCCGCAATGAAGGCATCCTGCGGGTCAAGCTGCATATTCCAGGGCAGGATGATCTCGATTCGCCGCTCGATATGGGACTCTGCGATGCCATGGTGGCAAACACCTTTGCGCTTTCTCAGCAGCAACGGGCTGCGGATAACTGGTTATTGGAATCGGCACGCTGGGCATGGCGCGTGAAGATTTCCATGCAGATTGAATCTGAACTGAATCTGCGTCTGCGTGAACGTGCCGAGGAAGAAGCCATTCGTGTCTTTGGTGAAAATATTCGAGACCTGTTACTGGCTGCACCCGCCGGGGCACGGCCTACGCTGGGGCTGGATCCGGGTCTGCGCACCGGGGTTAAGGTCGTAGTGGTCGATGCCATTGGCAAGCTGGTCGATACTGCGGTGATCTATCCACATGCACCTAAAAACCAGTGGCATGAGTCTATTGCAGTGCTGGCAGCACTGGCAAAAAAACACGGTGTCGAGCTGGTGAGTATTGGTAACGGTACCGCCTCGCGTGAAACCGATAAGCTGGTGCGTGAACTAATGCAAAAGCATCCACAACTGAGACTGACCAGCCTGGTGGTCAGTGAAGCAGGAGCCTCGGTGTATTCTGCTTCTGAACTGGCGGCACGCGAGTTTCCTGATCTCGATGTGACTTTCCGTGGAGCGGTTTCCATTGCCCGCCGTTTACAGGATCCGCTGGCTGAACTGGTAAAGATCGAACCGAAGGCGATCGGGGTTGGTCAGTACCAGCATGATGTCAATCAGAACCAGCTGGCAAGAAAACTCGATGCCGTGGTTGAGGATTGTGTTAACGCGGTGGGGGTGGATGTGAACATGGCCTCGGCGCCGCTACTAAAACGGGTTGCCGGTTTAAGTGAGAGCCTTGCCGAGAATATTGTTGCCTTCCGCGAAACAAACGGTGCCTTTAAAAATCGTAATGAAATACTGAAGGTCTCCCGCCTTGGTCCTAAAGTATTCGAGCAGGCTGCCGGCTTTTTAAAGATAACAACAGGAGATAATCCACTTGATGCTTCCTCGGTGCACCCGGAAGCCTATCCCGTGGTAGAAAAAATTCTGCAGGAAAACGGTCGTGCCATCAGCGAGGTGATTGGTGATAAGGCCTTTTTATCTTCACTGGCAGCCAATGATTACACCCTGGAAGGTTTTGGTGAGCCAACCGTAAAAGATATTATCCGTGAACTGGAAAAGCCGGGACGTGATCCGCGACCCGAGTTTAAAACAGCCAGTTTCCGGGAAGGGATTGAAAAAATTTCTGATCTTGAAGAAGGCATGATTCTTGAAGGTGTGGTCAGTAACGTGACCAACTTCGGTGCCTTTGTCGATATTGGCGTGCACCAGGATGGGCTGGTTCATATCTCGGTGATGGCGGACAGTTTTGTAAAAGATCCGCATGATGTGGTCAAGACGGGCGACGTGGTTAAGGTCAAGGTCACTGAGGTCGATATCCGGCGTAACCGTATTGCCCTGTCCATGCGTATGAATGAAGAAGTGGCAAGGAAAGAAGGTAAAGGGAATAAAACCAGCACGAACAGTAAACCGCAGAGAAAACCGCGTGCCGCGAAGAAGCCGGCACCTGCCGGCGCCATGGCGCAGGCTTTTGCCAATCTGAAAAAATAATGTGTAACGGTGTTCCCGGTTTTGATAGTGGTTTAAACTGAGAACATGGACATTACTGATACCCACTGTCATCTTGATGTGGCGGCCTTTGATAGTGACCGAGCCGACATTCTCGTGCGCTGCCAGCAACTCGGTATTAAGCACATTATCGTCCCCGGCATCCAGGCATCAGGCTGGGACAGGCTGTTACAGCTTTGTCAGTCTGAAAAAGGACTTTATCCCGCACTGGGGCTGCACCCGGTATTTCTTCAGCAGCATCAGCAAAGTGATATCACCCTGTTAGAAAAGATGCTGGCAGAAAACAGGGTTGTTGCTGTTGGCGAGATCGGGCTTGATTTTTATATTGAAAATGCCGATCGGGAACAGCAAATCCAGTTATTTGAACAACAGCTGCAGCTGGCGAAAGAGTTCGAATTGCCGGTTATCCTGCATGTACGTAAAGCACACGATACAGTTTTACAGTTACTAAAAAAAAATCACGTCAAGGGTGGTTTTGCTCATGCCTTCAATGGCAGCCTGCAACAGGCACAGCAGTATATCGATCTGGGTTTTAAACTGGGTTTTGGTGGTACTCTGACCTGGCCCAACTCAAAAAAAATTCACCAACTGGCAACAACCTTACCAATAGAAGCCATTGTGCTGGAAACCGATGCACCGGACATGGTGGTGGCTTCGCATCGGGGAGAGCGTAATAGCCCCGAATATATTGTTGAACCGTTGCAGGTCCTGTCGGAACTCAGGGAACTGTCAATGCAAGCCGTGGCAGATCAGACAAGTATGAATGCCAGCGAGATTATTAATTTTTACTGAAGCTGTTTCAGATATCCAGCCAGATTCTAATCGGTAACAGGATATAGGCAGCAGTAAAGCCAATGCTCCATATCACCACCGAGGTCCAGTAAATACGCCGATTCCATTTATCCGCAGTACGGCAGGCTTCACCGAGTTCTTTATCGGCCGGACAGGCGCGTCCTGGGCGAAACATCAGCCAGCCTGAAACCAGCAGCATTAAACCGGAAAAAGCAAAGATCCAGATTTTGTACTTGGTCAGGGTAATCAGAAAGGGAAAGGCACTGGTCATGGCAACCACGGTTGCCCCCATACCCAGAGTGACAAAGATAATGGGCAGGGCGCAACACAACAGGGTGCCAGTGGTAGTGAACAGCGTAAATAGAGTAACGC
>JALUTJ010000251.1 GCA_027057985.1 Chromatiales bacterium | reverse complement strand
ATGCTAATGATATCGTGGAAACGGTTCGTTCCGGTGCTACCGGGATAACCCGTGGTGAAACCGGTCTGCACGTATAACGAGTAAAGAATTTTTTGAGATTTAACATTTAAGGTAGGAAAAAGCCGATGAATATTTATTACGATAAAGATTGTGACCTGTCTATTATTAAAGGCATGAATGTAACCATCGTTGGTTATGGTTCACAGGGCCATGCCCATGCAAACAACCTGAAAGATTCAGGCGTAAATGTCACTGTCGCCCTGCGTGAAGGTTCTTCTTCTGCAGCAAAAGCTGAAAAAGCCGGCCTTGCTGTTAAATCGGTCACTGAAGCGGTTGCCAGTGCCGACCTGGTTATGATCCTGACACCGGATGAATTTCAGTCTTCTTTATATAAAGATGAAATTGCACCTAATATCAAAAAGGGTGCAACTCTGGCCTTTGCTCACGGTTTCTCGGTTCACTATAACCAGATCGTGCCACGTGCCGATCTCGATGTCATTATGATTGCACCAAAGGCACCGGGTCATACTGTACGTAATGAATTTGTTAACGGTGGTGGTATTCCAGATCTTATCGCGGTATTCCAGGATGCTTCTGGTAAGGCGAAAGACACTGCTCTTTCCTATGCTTCTGCCATCGGCGGTGGTCGTACCGGTATTATCGAAACGACCTTCAAAGATGAAACAGAGACTGACCTCTTCGGTGAACAGGCAGTATTATGTGGTGGTGCAGTTGAACTGGTTAAAGCCGGTTTTGAAACCCTGACCGAAGCCGGTTATGCCCCTGAAATGGCATACTTCGAATGTCTGCACGAGCTCAAGCTGATTGTTGATCTGATGTACGAAGGTGGTATCGCAAACATGAACTACTCCATCTCTAATAATGCAGAGTATGGTGAGTATGTGACTGGCCCTAAAGTTATCAACGATGAAAGTCGCAAGGCCATGCGTGAAGCGCTGCAAAATATCCAGAATGGTGAATATGCCAAGAAGTTTATCCTTGAAGGTATGAGTAACTATCCTGAAATGACGGCACACCGTCGTAACAATGCAGCACATCCGATTGAAACAGTGGGTGGCAAGCTGCGTGCAATGATGCCGTGGATTACAGCCAACGCACTTGTTGATAAGGACAAGAACTAGTATTTGCACTATCCTGGTAAATGATAGTGTAATACTTGCTATTAAAATAAAGACCGGGTTTATACTCGGTCTTTTTAATTGAAAGATAATAAAAACCAGTAAAAAACAATATGGCTGTTTCAAGACACCCCGTAATTGCCGGAGAAGGCTGGAATTTTGTTTTTTTCAGCAGTCTACTAATCAGTATCCTGCAGCAGTTTGTTTCCATGTATTTTGCAATACTGTGGATCATCCCGATTGCATTTCTGTGGTTGTATCGCGATCCCTATCGAACCCTGCCGTCTGATCCACTGGCAATAGTCAGTCCGGTGGATGGCACCATTACACTGGCAGAGCCGCATCCGGATCCTTATCTTGGCCGCGATGCCTACCTGGTGCGTATTGCCATGTCGCCATGGGATGTTTTTTCCATTCGCAGTGCCACCGAGGGAAAAATAATCCAGCAATGGCTGGATCAGGAAGATGCTGATGATGAGCGTTCACTGGCTCACGCGATACAGATTAAGACCGATGAGAATGATGATATTATGATTGTGCTGCGGCCGGGGCGGTTTCTGAAAAAGCTGAGTTGTGATGCCGTGATTGGGCAACGCATAGGCCAGGGACATCGCTGCGGCATTATCCCGTTTGGTGCCGAGGTGGATGTTTACCTGCCAGTGACAAGCACCATAAAAGCTCGCCTCGGAGACAGGGTCGAGTCGGGCAGCTCGGTACTGGCAAGCCTTAAACACCACGTATAAGCAGAAAAGCATTGCGAAGCAGCCTCGCAATGGATTAGGATTTAAAAAACGGATAAATCGATGGTAGAAGAAATGACCAGCAAGAAACCACGTCGTGGAATATATTTACTGCCCAACCTGTTTACCACGGCGGCGCTGTTCTGTGGCTTTTACGCCATTATTTCCTCGATCAATGACAAGTTTGAAATTGCAGCCATCGCCATTTTCGTCGCCATGCTGCTCGATGGTATCGATGGACGGGTTGCCCGCCTCACCAATACCGAGAGTGATTTTGGCGCCGAGTTCGATAGCCTGGCAGACATGGTTTCCTTTGGTCTTGCCCCGGCCCTGGTGATTTACCTGTGGTCACTGCATAACCTCGGCAAGGTTGGCTGGCTGGTTTCCTTTATCTATGTCGCCTGTGGTGCGCTGCGCCTGGCACGCTTCAATACCCAGGCCAGTCACAGTGACAAAAATTATTTCCAGGGTCTGGCCAGTCCTTCTGCTGCGGCACTGGTGGCGGGATTTGTCTGGAATGCGGACATCATCAAAGACTATCTTTCACCTGCAGCCCTGCAGATCGTGGCATTGCTGGTAACCCTGTTTGCCGGGCTGCTGATGGTGAGCAATATTCGTTATCACAGCTTTAAAGGTATTAACTGGCGTAGCAAGGTTCCATTTGTCACTATCCTGATGCTGATGTTCGTGCTGGTCTTCGTTTCGGCTGCACCAGCGCTGGTGTTATTCCTGATATTTTTTGTCTATGCTCTGTCCGGCCCGGTACTAACCCTGGTTTTTATCCGCCGTCGCCGCGCAGAACGCAAGGCCATGCAAAAGCATCATTCATAGCCTGTTCTCCCGGGTAGCGGGAAAAAACATGTCTGCGGGCTTGGCAAAAGCGAAAACAACCGCTATATTCAGCTTATGAAATTCACGACATACAGAAAAATGCCTTCACACGCCCATTGTCCTGCACAATGGCGGGGTTTTTCTGTGCTCCAGACTCTCCTTCTGCTACTGCCCTAGTGGCAGAGACGATATTGCGCGCAGGTCGGTGCGCCATCACAACCGACAACTCATTTTGAAGTAAACTGAACTGAATTTATCCGCAGTCCGTGGCATAATCCGGCCTGTGAATGGAGAGTTATCATGTCCAAGACGAAAGAAGACAAATTGATTATTTTTGACACCACCTTGCGAGATGGTGAGCAAAGTCCCGGTGCCTCCATGACCCGGGAAGAAAAAGTACGTATCGCAAAGGCACTGGAGAAGATGCACGTCGATGTAATCGAGGCCGGTTTCCCCATTGCCAGCCCTGGTGATTTCGAAGGAGTGCAGGCGGTTGCCCGCAGCATAAAAGACAGTACCATCTGTGGTCTTGCCCGTGCCCTGGACAAGGATATCGATCGTGCCGGTGAAGCACTGAAAGATGCCAATAGTGCCCGGATTCATACCTTTATTGCTACTTCACCCATTCACATGCAGATGAAACTGCGTATGGAACCCGAGCAGGTGATCGAGCAGGCGGTGCGCGCGGTTAAGCGGGCTCGTCAGTACACCGACAATGTTGAATTTTCACCGGAAGATGCCGGTCGCTCCGAACCGGAATTTCTGGCTCGTATTCTCGAAGCCGTGATTGATGCCGGTGCCACTACGCTGAATATCCCCGATACCGTGGGCTATAATGTGCCGGAACAGTTCGGTGGTCTGATTAAGAACCTGATTGAAACCATTCCTAATTCAGACAAGGCGGTGTTCTCGGTGCATTGCCATAATGACCTCGGGCTGGCGGTTGCCAACTCCCTGTCCGCCGTGATGAACGGGGCTCGCCAGGTTGAATGTACCGTGAATGGTCTGGGTGAACGTGCGGGTAATGCCTCGCTGGAAGAAATCGTGATGGCGGTGAAAACCCGCAAGGATATCTTCCCCTGTAGCGTGGATCATATTGATACCACCCAGATCGTACCGGCATCACGCCTTGTTTCTGGTATTACCGGCTTTGCGGTACAGCCGAACAAGGCCATCGTTGGTGCCAATGCCTTTGCCCATGAATCCGGAATTCACCAGGATGGTGTATTAAAGAATCGTGAGACTTACGAAATCATGCGAGCCGAGGATGTGGGCTGGAGCGCCAACCGCATGGTGCTGGGCAAGCATTCCGGGCGTAATGCTTTCCGCACACGCTTGCAGGAACTGGGAGTTGAGTTCAAGTCGGAAGATGAACTGAATGAGGTCTTTTCCCGCTTCAAGGATCTCGCCGACAAGAAACACGAGATCTATGACGAAGATCTGCAGGCACTGGTGACCGAAACCAGCACCACGGCAGAAAATGAATGGTGCCGCCTGGTCAGCTTACGGGTGTGCAGTGAAACCGGTGAAACACCTGAAGCCAGCATTACCCTGAACGTGGAGGGCGAAGAAAAGTCGGCTGCGGCAACGGGCGGTGGACCGGTCGATGCGACCTTTAAAGCGATAGAAAAAATTGTCAGCTCGGATACCGAGTTGCAGTTGTACTCGGTCAATAATATTACCAGTGGTACCGACTCGCAGGGTGAGGTAACCGTGCGTCTGGAAAAGGCTGGTCGTATCGTCAATGGTCAGGGTGCCGATACCGATATCGTGATTGCCTCGGCAAAGGCTTATATCAATGCGCTCAACAAGATCCTTGACCCTGCCGAGCGTGAACATCCGCAGTCAGGTGATGTCTGATAAGCGCTGTTCATGGCCATGGTTTTCCCGCTTGCCTGGTGTAAGCGGGGAAGCCGTTATTAAAGGTCGCTACTGATGTCCGCCAGTCATCACGCCTGGCTCAGAGCCATGGGCATTGATACCTGGGTAGCAAGAGAACCCGAGGTTACACAGGTAGCAGAAGCTTTACCTCAGCAGGATATCGTCCCACCTGTATCGCCTGATGAAGTCGCAGCAGAGCAGCCTGCAGCACCTGTTGCAGAACCCGTTAAGAACCCTGTTGTTCCTGATAACTGGCCGGAGTTATTGAAAGCTATCCAGAACTGCAATAAGTGCGGACTGGCTTCGGCACAAGCTGTTCCCGGTGCTGGACTGCAAACAGCCTCTCTTTTTATTATTGCCGATGAGCTGGAGCAGGCAACGGCCGAACCGGCGAATCAGCTTTTAACAGCCATGCTGCGGGCCATTGGCCTGGAACGCAGGGATGTGTATATCACCTCTTTACTCAAGTGCCGTCCTGGCAACAGGGCCGATGTGGCAGATGAGAGTTACCAGGCCTGTTCACCTTACCTGCAGCAGCAGTTAAAACTGGTAAGCCCTGATCTTGTGCTGGTACTGGGAGTCAACAATGCCCAGCGTTTACTCAACAGCAAATCAAATCTTTCTCGCCTGCGTGGGCAGTTGCATTACCTGGATGAACTCGATATCCCGGTACGGGTTTCATTCGATCCGGCTTACCTGTTAAAAAGCCCCGTTGAAAAACGTAAGGCATGGGAAGACCTTAAGCAGGTGCGGCGGGAGATAAAATCATGAATGCCCGCCTTGAAGCACATAAGGATGATCTTCAGTTTCGTATTATGCAGGAAGAGGATCTCGATACCGTTCTGGAAATTGAGGAATCGGTTTATCCTTTTCCCTGGACGCGGGGGATTTTCTTTGACTGCCTGCATATTGGCTATTACTGCCGCGTGCTGGAACAGGATAACAGGATGCTGGCTTATAGCGTGATGTCGGTTGCGGTGGAAGAGTCACACCTGCTGACGATTGTGGTTAATCCTGAAGAACAGGGTAAGGGATATGGACGCAGGATGCTGGACCTGATGATTGAGCTGGCAAAACAGAATAGTGCCAATATCATGTATCTTGAGGTAAGACCATCCAATACAGCTGCGATACAGCTTTATCACCAGCGTGGTTTTAACGAGCTGGGTATTCGTAAGGATTATTACCCTGCCGAAACAGGGCGAGAGGATGCCCTTATTATGGCGCTGGATATTTCTCTGGAGTAAGAATCAATCAGGCAGAGATAATATCCGGGTGCAGCCCCTGATGATGTAGCTTGTCCATCACCAGCATGGGAATATTATAATGTTCCTCGTATTCCACTAGCAGGTCATGGGGGCGTTCATCATTGATTTCGACATTGGTAACATGAGGAAGTTGTTTCATCATGGCGCGCAACTTCTTTAATGACTGGTTATCAAGTTCTTCATCAATATAGACCTGTATAGAGTGCATGCTTCCACCTCTCATCGTTATTAACAGGAAAATATGTCTCTCCTTGATTGATATAGGAAAGAAATGCCGTAAGGTCAAGAAAATATGGTAATTACAGCCGGTTTTTAAAAAATTTATAACAGTTGCTGCTTTATGCAATTTTTTTCAGGTAAAATAGCGACTTATTTCTGATATTCAGCCAAACACAGAGTTTTAATTTCATGTCTTCATTTATCCAGGAACTTAATCGTCGTCGTACCTTTGCGATTATTTCCCATCCCGATGCCGGTAAAACCACCCTGACTGAAAAGTTGCTGTTATACGGGCGTGCGATCCAGTCTGCCGGAACGGTTAAAGGCAAGAAGGCGGATCGGCATGCGACCTCGGACTGGATGGAGCTGGAAAAGCAGCGTGGTATCTCGGTAACATCCGCTGTGATGCAGTTTCCTTATAAGGAATGTATCGTCAACCTGCTGGATACCCCCGGCCATGAGGATTTTTCAGAAGATACCTATCGCACTTTAACCGCTGTCGATTCGGCATTGATGGTGATTGACTGTGCCAAGGGTGTTGAAGATCGCACCATCAAGCTAATGGATGTCTGTCGCCTGCGTGATACGCCTATCCTGACCTTTATCAACAAGCTGGATCGGGAAGGACGCGAACCGATTGAATTGCTGGATGAAGTCGAAGACATTTTGAAGATTCAGTGTGCACCGATTACCTGGCCGATTGGTATGGGGAAAAGTTTAAAAGGGGTATTCCATTTATATAATGATTCGGTGCACCTGTTCAGCGCCACCCATGGCGGCAGGATCCAGCAGGGGGAAGTGATACAGGGGCTGGATAATCCACAGCTCGATGAAGTGCTGGGTGAAACCGTGGCAGGAGAACTGCGTGATGAGATCGAGCTGGTAAAAGGGGCGAGTCACGAGTTCGACAAGCAGGCCTTTCTTGCTGGTAAACTGACACCGGTTTTTTTTGGTTCTGCCATCAATAACTTTGGTATAGAAGAATTACTGGACTATTTTGTTTCGGCTGCGCCGGGTCCACAACCGCGTGAAACGCATGAAAGGCTGGTAAAACCGGAAGAAGAAAAATTTACCGGCTTTATTTTTAAAATCCAGGCCAATATGGATCCGGCACACCGGGACAGGGTGGCCTTTATGCGCATCTGTTCGGGGATATACGAGCAGGGCATGAAGATGAAGCATGTACGGATTAACAAGGATGTGAAAGTGGCCAATGCCATTACCTTTATGGCCAGTGATCGTGAGCATGTCGATAAGGCCTATCCCGGCGATATCATTGGCCTGCACAATCACGGCACCATCCAGATTGGGGATACCTTTACTCAGGGGGAATCACTCAAGTTCAGCGGCATTCCTAATTTTGCCCCGGAACTGTTTCGCCGTGTGCGCCTGAAAGATCCTTTAAAAATGAAAGCGCTGCAAAAAGGGCTGGATCAACTCAGTGAAGAAGGGGCCACCCAGGTATTTCGTCCCATCAATAATAATGATGTTATCGTTGGCGCGGTGGGTGTGCTGCAGTTTGACGTGGTGGCTTTCCGTCTCAAGGAAGAATATGGTGTCGAATGTGGTTTTGAAGCGGTCAATGTGAATACGGCGCGCTGGGTTGAATGTGAGGACGAAAAGAAGTTTGCCGAATTCCAGAAAAAGGTCAGTGAGAATCTGGCGCTGGATGCCGGTGGCAGCCTGACCTATCTTGCACCGACAAAAGTTAACCTCGACTTAACCATCGAGCGCTGGCCAGAAGTGAATTTCCGTGCCACGCGCGAGCACTAAAGTCATTTTTCAGGGACTAACTCACTGAAAAAACAGAGAATTTAGCTGTAGCTTAGTTTTATCTCCCTGCATGGGGGGACAGGTGATTTTTTTTTTAAGTTTGCTCTTTTTCTGCCGATATAAGGATATAGTAATATTCGATACTGTAAAGAGAGCAAAATGGCAATTGATAAAACCCTGTATGATCGCCTTGGCGGTAAACCCACCCTGGAAAAGGTACACCGGATTTTCTATGACAAGGCATTTGCCCACCCCTGGCTGAGCAAGTTTTTTACCGACAAGCCTCAGGAAGTGCTTGAAAACCAGCAAACCGATTTTATGAGTCAGCTTATGGGCGGGCCGAAGATATATGGTGGAAAATCGCCGAAATCCGCACATCAGCACATGCTGATTACCGATGAGCTGTTTGAGCTGCGCTCGCAACTGTTATCCGATGCCATCCGCGAGGCTGGTATTGACGATGGTTTACGTGAAGAGTGGCTTGAAGCAGACCGCACTCTGAAACGGGCGGTGGTGAAAAAGACGGAATCAGAGTGCACCCAGGCCTACCCGAATCAGCCAATTCTAAATTTTCCAAAGTGCTAACACACTGTTTTTATTATGAAAATTAAAAAAATGCCCCGCAAGGGGTATTTTTTTGTCTTTTTTTCGCCTTTTCTGTCAACCATTCCTCCTCCCGGGCGTTGTATTCAGTAAACCAACACAACATTAATGAACAGGAGCCAAATCATGAAATTACCTATTTTAGCTGTATCTGCACTTGTACTCTCCAGCGCCTTTCCGGCCATGGCCGATGATCTGGGAGAACAGATTAATGATCGCCTCGACCAGCGTGGTGAAAATATCAATCAACGACTGGATCAGCGTGGCGAGAATATCAATAATCGCCTCGATCAACGCGGTGAGAACATCAATAACCGCCTTGACCGGGCCGCTGAACGGGCCGCTGAAAATGGCAATGATCGCCTGGCACATCGTCTAGACATGAAGGGTAACCGGATTGAGAACCGTCTTGACATGAAAGGCAACCGAATTGAAAACCGCCTTGATCGGAAAGGTAACCGTATTGAAGATCGGCTAGATCGCAAGGGTAATCGAATTGAACATCGCCTGGGTGAACGTGATTTTCGTGACCTGACCCCGGAGCAACGTAAACGCCTGGCACATCGTTTTGATCGTCGCATGGATAAGCGTGGTGAACGCATCAATGACCGTCTTGACCGTCGTGGTGACCGTATCAATAACCGCCTGGATCGTCGTGGTGAGCGCATCAATGATCGTCTCGACAGGGCTGCCGAACGAGCTGCGGCGCGGGGTAATGAGCGCCTCGCCAACCGTCTGGATCGCAAAGGTAATCGTATCGAGCGTCGCCTGGATCGCAAGGGCAACCGTATCGAGCGTCGTCTGGATCGCAGGGGTAACCGCATCGAACGTCGCTTTGACCGGGTTGGTAACGGTGTTCATCGTCGTGCACACTGATGGTCGTTTGCAGTGACAGGGCATAACAGTCATGTTTCTTAAGAAATTATGTTATGGTCATACACCCGGCGGGGTAAATACCCTGTCGGGTGTCACTGTGACATTACCTTTAGTAGATGCGCACATGAATACAGATACCGGGCAAATTGAACAGTTCTTAAAAAGTGTCGAAAAGCGTGCCTATCGCATGGCACAGCTGGCAACTTCGAACGTGGATGATGCCCTTGATATCGTTCAGGATGCAATGCTGCTGCTGGCCAGCAAGTATGCTGGACGCAGGCCGGAAGAATGGCCACCGCTGTTCTATCGCATCGTGCAGAACCGGATAAAAGATCATTACCGCAGGCAGAAAGTGCGGGGCATTTTTCAGAGCTGGTTTGGCAACAACGATGATGATGAAGAGGATGACCCGATACAGGGTGTTGCCGATGAAGCTATACATGATCCGGTTCGCAAGATAAGTGGTGAGATGGAAATTGAAAAACTGCAACTGGCTTTGCAACAGTTACCCTTACGACAGCAACAGGTCTTTTTATTACGTAACTGGGAAGGTCTGGATGTAAAGCAAACGGCAGAGGCCATGGCTATCAGCAGTGGCAGTGTAAAAACGCATTATTCAAGAGCTATACAGGCATTAAAAACAATGCTGGGTGAAGAAGATGGATAATTTTGAAAACAGGTTAAAAAAACAGCTCGATGACAGCCTGGAAACTGTGCCGGTTGATATTGCCCGCCGTTTACAGCAGGCAAGGTATGCTGCACTGGAAAAATCCGGTAAGCCGATTTTCAGTTTTCGTTTTTCAAAAACAATGGTGGCAGCTTTTGCTATTGCAGCATTGTCTATCAGCCTGTTTGTTAAACAGCAAAATACTGTACCGGGTACGGATATCGAAACAGCGGCCGACCTGGAAATGCTGACTTCAACAGAAAGCCTGGAACTGCTTGAAGACATGGAATTTATGCAATGGCTGGCGGAGTCAGAAGAATATGCCAGCTAGATGGTTATTTATTTTACTGAGCCTGTTGTTCGCACCATTGTATGCGGCTGAGCAGGAAAATAATGAGCAGGACCTGGACCTGTTCGAGTTTCTTGCTATGTATGACCAGCAGGACAGGGCCTATATAGAAACAGAAATGGATGATGGTGCAGGAGACAGGGCACAACAGGATTTAACCGGGCAGAACCTTAAAACGAGTAATACCCATGAGTAAGAATAGCGTGATACCAATTATAATTTTACTGGCAACGATTTTGATGCCGGTGCATGCTTTTGCTGATAGCGATGTGGCATGGGATCAGTTAAATGAAAATGAACAGAAACTATTGCAGCGTTTCAAAGATCGCTGGCAGGATATCCCGCAACAGAGAAAGGAACGTATCCTCAAAGGTGTTAAACGCTGGCAGCAAATGACCCCCGAGCAACGGCAACGGGCAAAGCAGCGCCTGAAACGCTGGCGTAAGATGACGCCGGAGCAACGCCAGCGTATCCGCGAGCGGTTTAAAAAGTTTCGTAGCCTGCCGCCTGAAGAAAGACAGCGTATTATTCAGCAGCGCCGCTGGTTCAGAAGCCTGCCACCGGAACGTCGGTATAAATTACGTGAACGCTGGCAGAATATGACGGCCGAAGAAAGATCGGCTTTTCGCAAGCGGCTGCAGGAACGTCGCCAGGTGCTACAGGAAATGCCAGCTGAGCAACGTCAGCAATTAAGACAACAGCGCAATGAATTAAGACGTAACTGGAAAAACATGTCTCCCTCGGAAAGAAGAGCTGCAAGGGATAATATGCGGCAGAAATTCCGCCAGTTTCGTCAGCAGCGGCAGCGCATGCACCGATAATGCTGGCGATAAACCGGCAAACCTTCTCATGGGCACTGTATGACTGGGCCAACTCGGCCTATGCCACGGTAATTCTTGCCGGTTTCTTCCCACTTTTTTTCAAACAATACTGGAGTGATGCCAGTGACGTTACCACCAGTACCTTCCAGCTTGGTCTGGCAAACTCGGTGGCCAGTACCATTATCGTTATCCTCGCCCCGGTACTCGGGGCTATTGCCGATGCAGGTAATCTGAAAAAACGCTTTCTTGTTTTCTTTGCCTTACTGGGAATCCTGATGTCGGGCTCGCTTTATTTTGTCGCTCAGCATGAAACGCTACTGGCACTGGTGCTGTTTACCCTTTCTGCAACTGGATTTTCCGGTAGCATTATTTTTTATGATGCCATGCTCACTGGAATATGTGATGAAAACAAATATGATATGGTTTCCAGCCTCGGTTATTCACTGGGTTACCTGGGTGGCGGTATTCTGTTTGCCTTCGATGTTTATATGACCCTGCATCCGGAAGTCTTTGGCTTTGCCAGTGCTGCCGAGGCGGTACGCTTCTCATTTCTGACAGTATCAATCTGGTGGTTTGTTTTTTCGCTGCCACTTTTTTTCAATGTACAGCTTACGGCTACAAAATCACGGCAGTATCCGCAGGGCATAATGCAACAGGCACTGGCTGGAATAAGACAACTGCAACATACTTTTCGCCAGGTGCGTAAACTGCGCATGGTGATGCTGTTTCTTCTTGCTTACTGGCTTTATATCGATGGTGTCGATACCATTGTCCGCATGGCCGTGGATTACGGTATGTCGCTTGGTTTTAATTCTGGTGACCTGATCACGGCTTTGTTGATTACCCAGTTTGTCGGCTTCCCGGCGGCACTGGTTTTTGCCTGGCTGGCAAACTATATCGGTACCCGGCAGGGTATTCTATTCGCCATCACAGTGTATTTTTTCACAACCGTATGGGCAACACGGATGGATGATGTGCAGGAATTCTACCTGCTGGCGGTGATTATCGGCCTGGTACAGGGCGGGGTACAGGCGCTAAGCCGTTCTTTTTATGCCCGTATTATTCCAAAAAAACAATCGGCCGAATTCTTCGGTTTTTATAATATGCTGGGTAAATTTGCGGCGGTCCTCGGCCCGGTAATGATGGGGATCGTGGGGCTTTTGAGCCAGAGTCCACGAATAGCGATATTATCTGTAAGTGTATTTTTCCTCGCCGGGGCTATTTTACTGCTGCTGGTGAACGAAGAAAAAGCCCGGGATATGCTCGTGGATTATGTGATCGAAAAGTAACCCCTTTTCCCTGGAAAAAGCCTTCCAGTACTAAATATTTCTCTCTCCAGGTCGATATATAACCTGATGTCATCGCCTGTGCCTGCCTTTTTCTCAGGATGGCTGCGATATGTATTTTTACGCTACAGGGAAAGCCACTACTATTCTTATTATGAGTCTAAGTCGAAAAGATCAACAACCGCGTAAACGTTTTATGACGTTGAGTCGCAGCCTGGTTTTCTGGTT
>JALUTJ010000250.1 GCA_027057985.1 Chromatiales bacterium | reverse complement strand
ATAAAGTGGAGTGGAATTAGGATCACGTATATAGATATTGTTGCCCGTGCCCAGGGCAAGCTTGTTCCGAAAACTCGCATAAAAATCGCTCAGCCTTTCGAAGTGGTCGTATATCCCGGATACTGGTGAAAGAAGGCGACCTGGTAAAGGCAGGTCAGACCGTCATGCTGATGGACACACAACTTTCTGAGGCAGACACTGAAAAACTGCGCTTTGAGCTGGCAAACTCAAAAATACTGCTGCGTAGTATCGATGCAGAACTGAATGGCGATAAGTTTGAAAAGTTGCCACAGGAAGCCCCCGAACTGTTTAAAAATGTCTATGCCAAGTATCTTGCCCGGCGTAAATCATACCAGCATGCCGTGACCTTCCCCCCATAATTAGCACCATGACAACGATGAGATTTCCAGTTAATCTATCATAGAGGAGATCTCAAAATGAAGAACAAACGATACAAAGAAGAACAAATCATCAAGGCTATTAAAGAACACGAAGTCGGTGCCAAAGTTGATGATATCTGCCGCAGGATGGGAATATCCAACGGTACGTTTTACAACTGGCGCAGCAAATATGCGGGAATGGAAGTAAATGAAGTCCGTCGACTAAAGGAGCTGGAGGCAGAGAACACCAAACTCAAGAAGCTGCTGGCAGATAAACTGCTCGAGGTAGAAGCGATGAAGGATGTGCTTTCAAAAAAGTGGTGAAGCCTGCTGCGAAGAAGCCCGTGGTTACGCATATGATCAAGCAGTTTCGCTTGAGTGAGCGCAGGGCTTGTGAACTGGCAGGCATCAGCCGTACGGGATACCGATACAAGTGCGTTCCCTCAAAAGACGCGCCTTTGATAAAACGTTTGCTGGAACTCGCCAATAAACACAAGGCGCTGGGTTGCCCCATGCTGCACGGTATGCTTAAGTCCGAGGGTCTGGTCATCAACCATAAACGCACCTACAGGCTCTACCGTGAAGCACAATTGCAGTTGCGGCAGCGTAAAAAGAAGAAGCTGGATCGGCCGCGCATGCCACTGGTAGTACCGGTGGCAACTGATATCCGTTGGTCAATGGATTTTGTATCAGACCAACTCAGCAATGGCAGACGTTTTCGCATTCTCAATGTCAAAGATGACTATTCGAAAGAGCTGATTGGTCAGTACGTTGCGTTTTCCATTTCAGGCAACCAGGTTGCTCGATTTCTGGATCAGCTTATCGAAGCCAGGCAAGCGCCTGATCAAATCACCTGTGACAACGGGACAGAATTTACCAGCAAGGCGATGTTTTTCTGGCAAAAGGAATCGGGTGTCAAACTGGCGTTTATCCAGCCTGGCAAGCCGACGCAAAATGCGTTTGTGGAAAGCCTGAATGGCAGATTTCGTCTGGAGTGTCTGAATCAGCATTGGTTCAGAAACCTGGATGAGGCAAAAGATATCATTGAGAAGTGGTGTTATCACTACAACAACGAACGACCACACAGCACACTGAATTATATGACACCTGTGGCGTTTGCAAACAGAGCAGCATAAAATGAGTTTCTCATCGGATAATTGGTACTAAATTGGGGGTAAGGTCAGAATAAACATAAGTATATTAGATGATTTTAAAATAATTTAATCTAACAACTGGTACAACTGAATATGTGCCGTACTTTCGATATCAATCGGGTTAAACTCGACATTAACCGATTTCTTTCTTCCCATTAATAATGCCTTGAGAATCGTTTCTTCCTGCGCCTGAGGTGCTTCAATCAAAAGACTGGCTCCGGTATTTATTGCAATATTACCAATTGATCTGAAAACACTTTCAAATTGCTCGGTATTGAAGACATTGACATTGAGATCAAGTAATATGTCACGTCTGTGAGCAGGTCTAACACTCTCAGACGCATTAAAATGTATGTTCGTCAGGGAAAAGCCAGATTCAGAAAAGACCCTGTGTATGCTGGACTCGGGGATTTTTTTACGGGAACTAAATTCAGCTTTGTTTTGCTCAAGACTGACCGTTACAGTATCTGCAATTATACCTTCAATACCACGCAGCTTTTTAGAAACTGAATAGGCACAAAAAGCACATACCATACCCTCTACTTTCGCCTGGTAATGATATATCTGACTCTCAGCGTGGCTGGAAACGGTATAAATAATCATTGTGAGCAGTAGTGCAATTACATGTATCCGGGTTTTCATAAATTAACTCGCTGTTTTAAAATTGATGCCTGGTAGAGAATGTCTATACTATTTAATTCAGTGTTATCTGGCAAAATTCAGGGGAACTTTATCCACAGATTAGAGTCATTACTTCTGATAATAATACTACATTAGAGTTTATTTTGAGAAAACCTCTTACCATCGGCTTGCTGGCAAAAAAAGCTGGCGTAAATGTTGAAACTGTCCGTTATTATCAGCGGATTGGTATTCTCGAAGAACCTGCTCGCCCCTTACAGGGCTACCGGGTTTATCCGGATTCTGCCATTGATCGCATTCGTTTTATTAAACGTGCACAACAACTTGGGTTTCGTCTCGATGAAATACAGGAATTACTTGATATTGGTGGTGGTCACTGTGATGATGTACGGCAGCGGGCGGAATTAAAACAAAAGCAAATTAAACAGCAAATCGAAGATCTTCAACTTTTGCATAAAACCCTGGATGATCTGATCGTTTCCTGCAAACTTACAGGTGAAGCATCTGACTGCCCTATTGTCGAAACACTTGCCCGCAAGATAGAAAAATAAAAAACAAAGGATTTCTCAATGGTTCGCAAACTTTTTTTCTTCCTCTCTATCACAGTTCCATTACTGATTATTCTGATTGCACAATCCTACCCATGGCTGTGGTGGTCATTTATTATTATTGCGCCACTGATTCTGCTTGGTATCTATGACCTGGTACAGACGCGCAGCACCATTCCTCGTATTTTCCCTGTTATTGGTCGTTTGCGTTACCTGTTTGAATCGATCCGACCCGAAATACAACAATATTTTGTTGAATCCGATATTAACGGTATCCCGGTTAACCGCGAGTTTCGATCCCTGGTTTATCAACGCGCCAAGGGCGTACGAGATACCCGTCCCTTTGGTACCCTGTTTGATGTTTACCGTACCGGTTACGAGTGGACCAATCATTCACTTTCTCCAGAACCAATGCCGGATACAATTCCTCGTATCACGGTGGGGAATGCACAATGTCGTCAGCCCTACTCGGCTGCGTATTTAAATATATCTGCCATGAGCTATGGTGCACTCAGTCGCAATGCCATTCATGCACTCAATGCGGGCGCCAAACGTGGTGGCTTTTATCACAATACCGGTGAAGGTGGTATTAGTCCCTATCATAAAGCAGGCGGTGGCGATCTCGTCTGGCAAATTGGTACCGGTTATTTTGGTTGTCGAAATGATCATGGTGGTTTTAATCCCGATCGTTTTCAGGAAAAGGCCCATAGTGATCAGGTTAAAATGATCGAGATCAAACTGTCTCAGGGTGCCAAGCCGGGACATGGTGGTATTCTCCCTTCTTCCAAGCTGACCAGAGAAATTGCCGAGATTCGACACGTGCCCATGGGACAGGATGTAGTATCCCCACCTGCCCATACTGCCTTTTCTAATCCACTTGGGCTGTTAAAATTTATCCGGCAATTGCGTGAACTCTCTGGTGGTAAACCCGTCGGTTTTAAACTCTGTATCGGTTATCGTGGTGAATTTCTGGCTATCTGTAAAGCGATGCTGGAAACCGGCATCTATCCTGACTTCATTACCGTTGACGGCGGTGAAGGCGGCACCGGTGCAGCCCCTGTTGAATTAACTAACTCAGTTGGCACACCGCTGCGTGATGCACTGGCTTTTGTCCATAATGCCCTCACCGGTTGTGGTATCCGCGAACATATCCGCATAATCGCCTCGGGTAAAATGTTGTCGGCTTTTCATATTCTTCGTGCCATGGCACTGGGTGCCGACATGGTCAACTCTGCCCGTGCCATGATGTTCGCACTCGGCTGCATACAGTCGAGGCAATGCAATGCCAACACCTGTCCTACCGGGATCGCAACGCAGGATCCTTCCCGTTACCGGCAGCTCGATATCCCGAATAAGGCAGAACGGGTAGCACACTACCATGCCACTACCCTGCACAGCCTGATGGAAATGGTCACCAGTATGGGGCTAAAAAGGCCTGAACAGGTCAAGGCCTGTCATATACTGCGACGTATCAACAATGAAACCGTAAAAACCTATAGCGAACTGTATCACTGGATTGACGACGGCTGCTTGCTGGATGAGTCTACAGTTCCTGATGGCTGGAAACAGGACTGGGCACTGGCACAGGCAAATAGCTGGGAAACCTGCTGCAGTAATACTGCAAATGCATTAGTGTGAACTACTCGCAAATTTTATGTATCATTAGTTACATACCAAAATTGTCAGAAATGGCATGCTTTGCATCCTAAAGTACAATGATTCTAATATTCCTTTTTAAGTAAGGGAATGGATGATTCATTGCAACAGGAGCAAGTAAGTTATGTCTGTCAGCCCCATAGATCTTAACGCAACATACCTTAAAAACTATCCAGAACTACAGGATATCAGTGATCATGCCTGGTATGAGGCCCTGGGCAATATGCAGCATGTTGAAATCCCCAAGGGTGCCTGTATTTACCGTACCGGTGATATATGCCAGAACTTTACCCTGTTACTTGAAGGCAGTGTCAAGGTGTTTGTACGGGGTAAAAATGGACGTGAGATCGTGCTCTATCATATTCAGCCGGGAGAAATGTGTATTCTCAGTCTTGCCGGTCTGTTAAAAAAGAAACCCTACCAGGTTGAAGCAACTGCCGCTACTTCAATTCGTGCCTTAACCCTTAATCGCGAGCAATTTCGGGAAGTTTATAATAACTCTCTCACCTTTCGTGAATATATTATCAACCTGCTTATCGACAGGCTTGATAACACCATGATGCTTATTCAGGAAGTTGCCTTTGAAAGACTGGATACCCGCATGGCTGATTTTCTTTGTCGCATGTTTAAACAAAATGATATGCAACCTATTCAGATTACTCACCAGCAACTTGCGATTGAGCTTGGTACTACCCGTGAAGTGACCAGTCGAATGTTAAAGACATTTGAAAAATGCGGTTGTATTCAGCTTGGCCGTGGCCAGATTAAGCTTCTGAACGAACACAAACTTCGGCAACACGAAGCATAAACAGGTCACAAAATATAAAATTATTACGTATTTCTTCAGGACTTTGTATCTGCAGTTACATATCTCCTAACACTTATTTTTATAAAGTTTTAGTGCAATAAAAAAACTATAAATCGCACTAAAACTGAGGAGATAACTATGACAAGCAGAAGAAACTTTCTGAAAAGTGCTGCTGCAATCCCTGCACTAGCCTATTCATCCACAAGTCTTTCAGGTATGACAAGAACTGGTGGTGGCGGCGGAGGTGGCGGTGGCACCGCAATCAATGTTCCTGTTTTTGAACTTCCGTTAAACATTCCACCTGTTGCAAAACCTGTTTCTACCGATGCGGCAGGACGCCCCATTTATGAACTGACCCAGCAAAATGCTACTGTTGAAATCATTCCGGGTTATCAGACGGACATACTGGGTTACGAAGGCATGACCCCCGGTCCAACCATTATGGTTGACTCCGATCAGGAAATTATCGTACGACAGATCAACAATACCAATGTACGTACCACTACTCACCTCCACGGTGGTCATATGCCTGCTGGTTATGATGGTCACCCGGTAGATTATGTTGAACCAGGTACCTATAAAGATTACCTTTATACCAATAAGCAGCTTCCTGCAACGCTCTGGTATCACGACCATACGATGGATTACACCGGTGACCAGGTCTATGCCGGGTTAGCCGGTTTTTATCTGATGTCGGATGACTATGAACGTTCTCTGGGATTACCTTCTGGTGATCATGAGATTGCAATCGTCATACAGGATCGTACCTTCGCTGCGGACGGTTCACTGGTTTACAGTGATAATCTTATGGGTGAACTGGGTGATACTATCCTGGTCAATGGTACGCCATATCCTTACTTCAATGTCGGCACAGCGAAGTACCGGATTCGTATTCTGAACGGTTCGAATGCTCGTTCATATAACCTGACACTGAGCAATGGTGCCAGCTTTGTTCAGATAGGATCTGATGGTGGCCTGTTACCAGCACCTGTAAACCGTACCAGTCTCAATATTGCCCCGGCTGAACGCCTGGATGTGGTTATTGATTTTGGTTCGGCATCGGTTGGTGACCAGATTGTATTACAGAATACAGCTGGTTCGGCAGGCACTTCAGAGATTATGCGTTTTGATGTTACCTACGCTGAATCTGATAACAGCACAGTACCTTCTACCCTGCGCGCCATTGAACGCCTGAATCCAGCAGATGCCGTGCAAACACGTCGCTGGGTATTCAGCATGGGGGGCGGAACCTTCCCATGGGTGATTAATGGTCAGGCCTATGATGAGAACCGGGTCGATGCCTTCCCTAAACTTGGCACTACTGAGATCTGGGAGCTGGTTAACAATACCGGTATGATGCACCCGGTACACATTCATGACATTATGTGGCAGATTCTCGATGTCAATGGAAGACCTCCTGCACCAGAGGATGCCGGCTGGAAAGACACCTTCAAGGTTCCACCAGGTGGTACAGTACGTGTCATTGGTCGCTTTGACGACTATGTGGGTGATCCAAACGAGATCACCACTGCGTATATGATGCACTGTCACATCCTGGAGCATGAAGATCATGCCATGATGACACAGTTTATCGTTGTGGAATAATACAAAACTATAAAAAAAGAAATAAAATTTACCCCGGCATAGCCGGGGTATTTTTTTGCTTAATGATGATGATCTTTACCACCATGAGAGTGTGGTGCCGATTCCTGTTTGCCTGATTTTTCTTCTTCAGCATTGTGATGACTGGATTGCCCTTCTTCAGCAGCGTGATGATCGCTAGTTTTCTCCTGTTGATCATTAGTATGATGATCCATTCCCATATTTTCATGACCACCCATGGCGTGAGTATGCTCCCCTGCAGCAACCAGAGCCTTATATTCCTCTTCCGTCATGTCCTTCATTGCTCCGATTGTGGCAATCATATCCCATATCTGCTCATCACTATTGTAATTACCCCAGGCTGGCATGCCTGTTAGTTTGATGCCATTTTTGATTATCCAGTGAAGCTCATGTGGTTCTTCCTTGCTCATATCGAGTTCTTTATAGAGAACCGGTGGCTGAGGATACAGCCCTTCATGTAGCTCAGATGTTTTCATACCTGGAGCAAGGTGACACTGGGCACACATCGCGTCATAATTCGCGGCACCGCGTTTGATGCGCGCCTTATCCGATAAATCAGGTACTTTAATTTTCTCGGCATTAGCGCTAATGGAGCGTTCGCGGACAATTTCCAGAAATTCGCTGGTAATTCCCCAGTGCTTGTCGGTAGCTGCAATGTTGTAAAGTCCAGACCAGGCAACTCCAAGCCCGCCCAGAACCACAAGAATGATAAAACCCAGTAATACTTTAATTGATGTCAGCTTCATTATTTTCCCTTTCGGCCATTAATTTATTATTGATGTTAATAGTATTAAGCAAAATATGACCTGATCATAAGGCTAAAGTTCAGACTTTTTTACTAAATTTTCCATAAAAGTCATATGGATATAATTCCCGCTTAAATTAACGCTGCAGAAGTTTGTTTACAAACTGGACTAATGATAGAATTCAGTCATGTTTTTGCTACGCAAACAAAAAAGTCTTTTAAAATCAGTATCATGGGTCATTTCTCTGGCCATCCTGGTCGTTACCCTGATACCGGTGCACTTCCACCTGCACCACAAAAATGACCCGCAGCTGAATGGTCATAGCCATGTCGCTGATTTACATTTCAAAAACAAAGAAAAAATTGATTCGCTATGTGAAGAAGATGCCATTGTCTATACCAAGGCTGCGCCGGACAAACAGCCAAATAACGCATTTTTACCACTGGCTATTCTTTCTACACTAAGTCTGCCATTACCTGAATATCAGGGGAAGCTGATCCATCTGTCAGCCCCTCTTCACTATCGGTTAAAATCCTCTTATCAGTATTTTTCACCCCCTCTCAGGGCACCACCTGCCTTCCCGATCGTATAATTTTATTTTTTGTATAGACGTTCCTCAACGCACTGTACAAGTCACAGATTTATTCGAAATACAGCTGAAAATTCAGTTGTATAAATCACTTTATAAACAAAGGTTTTAAGATTTATGATTGTATTAAATCAGTATAAAACCTCTTTTGTATACACCGTGGTTATCTCCGTCCTGTTGCTAACAGGGCTGATTAACGTGTCTGTTGCAAAAGAGACAAACCCGATTACGCTTCAGCCAGCTAATAGCTCACTGAGCGAGTTAATCTATCGTCAGCTGCAGAACCATCCACGCTATATTGCAGCCCAGGCTCAGTTAAAAGCTGTACAGTCTGAGTATGAGGCGGCAAGCAAGGCTATATACAACCCGGAACTCGAAATCGACAGTGAGAAAACTTCGGTACAAACCTCGACTATCGGTATCAGCCAGACGATTGACTGGGGTGATCAGCAGGGCGTTAAAACCCTGATTGCCCGCTACAATATTGAAGCAGCACAGGCCGACTTCAGACAACAGAGTCAGCAACTGATGGCGGACCTGCTATTGACCGCCGGCACATATAAAGCCATGCAGCATCAGGCTACATTATCAAAGCAACGCCTGGCATTGATGAAAAGTTTCTACCAGGTTGCTGCTGATAAATATAATACTGGCGATATCAGCCAGGTAGAGATGGATCTTGCCCAGCTTGCTTATAATGAAGCAATCATTGACAACGCCAATATTGAATCAGAGTTCAACCAGGCACAGCAAAATGTCTATGCCCTGTTTGGCTCGATTCCTGCTGAACTGGAACAACAGGACTTTCTGCAGATTAACTATCAGCAACTAAAAGTACCTTACCAGGATAATGCTTTTCTACAGCAATTACCGGATATGATAAGACTTACTGCAGATGTTGCCGCTGCAAAACAGACCGTTGAGCTGCGTCGTAGTGAAGCCAGCGCCGATCCTACAGTTGCTCTTCGTGGTGGCAAGGAAGGCAATGAGAATCTTGTCGGACTCACTCTGACCATCCCGCTTAATATACGTAATAGTTATAGCGCTGAAATCGACGCCGCCGCACAACAATACACCCGCACCCAGCAACTTGCGCAACAGGGTATGCGAAATATTCGCCGCGATATCATCAGTCGAAGTCAGCACTATGCCCTCACCCTTAATGCCTGGCAGCAGTGGAAAAAATCAGGACGAAAAAGTATTAAACGTCAGTTATCACTGCTCAAGCGACTATGGCGTTCAGGGGATATGAGTACAACTGACTACCTGGTACAGATTAAACAGACCCTGGATACCCAGTCTGCGGGCATCGAACTCCAGGTAACCATGCTCAAAAGCTGGCTGGATTTATTAATGGCAACCTCCCAGGTTGAAAACTGGCTGCAAATTAAAGAGATAAGGAATTAAGACTATGTCACGTTATATATTTATTCTATTAACCACATTAGCTTTAACTGCCTGCGGCCAGGAAACAGAAAGCCCAGGAAAAACTGCTGAACATGCGACAGCAGAAAAACATGATGATCACGGTGCTAAAGAAGAACATGGTGATCATGACGAAGGTAAAGGTCATGATGAAGGCGAAGGCCATGGCGGCCATGAAGAAGCGCCGGGTACAATTCATCTCAGCAGTGAACAAATGAAAACGGCTGGCATTAAAGTAAGCCTGTTACAACCAGTACCAGTAGCACAAACTGTTAAGGCACCAGGTGAAGTCAGACTGAATGCCTATCGAACTGTCAAGATTACCCCGCGTATCAATGCTCAGGTTATAGAACGACATGCAAAGCTCGGAGACAAGGTAGAGAAAGAACAGCCACTGGTAACTCTTTCCAGTGTTGAGATGGCTGAAGCACAGGGGCAATTACTACTGGCAGACAAGGAATGGAAACGGGTACGCAAGCTTGGTCGTCGTGTTGTTTCAGAACGTCGCTATCTTTCCGCGAAAATTGATTTCCAGAAATCCTTTGCCAATGTTAAAGCCTATGGTATGTCTGATTCTGAAATCAGGAAACTGCTAGGGCAAAAACGAAGTGCAGATGGCACCTTTGAGCTTAAATCACCTATCAGTGGCCGTATCCTGCATGACAAGTTTATCGTTGGTGAATTTGTCGATGCCGGCTATGAACTAATGGTTATTGCGGATGAATCAACTATGTGGGTTGAAGCACGTGTCACACCTGAGACTGCAGGCATGGTACAGATAGGTAGCCCAGCTGAAGTACTGGTAAATAACGAACGTTATCCGGCAAAGGTGATTCAATTGCATCACACACTTGATGAAACCACACGCACATCAGCAGTAAGACTGGAGCTGGATAATAGCAAGGATCGTTTTCATGCAGGTATGTTTGTTACCGCTCTTATTTCAACCAGCAACAAAAACAAAGCTCTGCAGTTACCGGAGGCCGCAGTACTTCGCAGCAGTGATGGTGACTGGCAGGTTTTTGTTCAGCAGGAAGAAGAAGGTGAATTCAAGGCTGTCGAAGTTGAAGTTAAGCAGATTATCGATGGTAAAGCCGTTATCGAAGGCATAAAACCCGGCAGCAAGGTTGTTACTGCGGGCGCTTTTTTTATCCAGTCTGAAATCGCAAAAGGCGGATTTGAAATACATAATCACTGAGGCTAGTTATGTTAAACAAACTGATTAATATGGCAGTAGGCAGTCGCCTGCTGGTAGTCATTGCGCTGGCAGCAATGCTGGTTGCGGCCACCATGGTATTACCAAAGCTGAACCTGGATGCATTTCCGGATGTTACAAATGTGCAGGTACAGATCAATACGGTAGCCAGAGGGCTGGCAGCCGAAGAAGTCGAACAACTGATAACCTTTCCGGTAGAAGCGGTGATGTACAGTCTACCTGATGTTGAGGAAGTACGTTCAATCTCAAAAACAGGCCTTTCGGTAATCACCGTGGTCTTCAAGGAAGGGACGGATATATATTTTGCCCGTCAGCTTGTCTTTGAAAGACTGCAAACAGCAAAAGAAGAAATTCCTGAAGGCATAGGTACGCCTGGCATTGGGCCGAATACATCTGGTCTTGGCCAGGTCTATCAATACATTCTGCGTGCAGATGACCCTGTAAAATACAATGCAATAACACTACGCAGTTTTAATGACTGGATTGTAAAACTTCTGCTTATGCCAGTTGATGGTGTTACCGAAGTCCTCTCTTTTGGTGGTGAAGTAAGACAATACCAGGTTCGACTGATCCCTGATCGTCTTCTCGCCTATAAAATCACTGGTGAAGAAGTTGCCCGAGCTATTGAAGATAATAACCGTAATGCCGGTGGCTGGTATATGGATCGTGGTGATGAACAACTGGTTATCCGTGGTGTTGGTTGGGTACGCAGTGGCGAGGATGGATTACGCGATATTGGCAATATTCCACTAAAAATTCTCGATGGTACCGCAGTAAAAGTGAAAGATGTTGCCAATGTTGCTTTTGGTGCCGAGATTCGTCAGGGGGCTGTCTCTATCACACGGCGAGACAGTGAAGGCCAGCCTGAAGCACTGGGTGAAGTTGTTGCCGGTGTTGTACTCAAGCGTCTTGGTGCAAATACCAAGGCAACAATCGATGGCATTGAATCACGTATCCCGGTTATTCAGAAAGCACTGCCAGATGGTGTTTATTTTGAACCGTTCTATGACCAGGCCAGCCTGGTGGATAAGGCTGTCAACACAGTTGTTACTGCCCTGTTACAGGCATTTGTTCTGATTATTGTGATTCTATTACTATTCATGATGAATATCAGAGCAACATTACTGGTACTTTTATCTATACCCATCTCGATAGGCCTTGCTCTGATGGCTATGGCGTACTGGGGAGTATCAGCAAATCTCATGTCACTGGGTGGGCTTGCAATCGCCATCGGTATGCTCGTAGATGGTTCTGTGGTGATGATGGAACATATTTTTTCGCATCTCAGCAGACCAGATAGACAGCATCAGAGGCACATAGCAGAGTCAGTGGCTGTGAATAATAGTGATCCTTTCGATCCGGGACATGATACTCACGCTATTGCTATTCGTATTCAGCAAGCAGCGAAGGAAGTGGCACGCCCGGTATTTTTTGCTGTTCTGATTGTAGCCGTAGTCTTTGCACCACTTTTTGCACTCGAAGGTGTCGAGGGCAAGATGTTTCAGCCGATGGCCATATCAATACTTCTGGCCATGTTTGGTTCTCTGGTGGTAGCCCTGATGGTAATACCTGCACTGGCCACATACCTTTTCAAAAAAGGTGTTGTGGAAAAAGACAGCCCTGTTCTCAAACCAATCGACAGGCTGTACAGAGACAAACTCAAAACTGCACTTAAAAACAGAAAAATCATCGTTGTCAGCTCAGCGGTCATGTTTTTTGCCTCACTTGTTCTTGTCCCTTTTCTGGGTACTGAGTTTGTCCCTGAACTGGAAGAAGGTACCCTGAATATCAGGGTGACACTAGCACCCTCTTCCAGCCTCAATACTTCATTAAAAGTTGCGCAGAAACTGGAATCAGCCCTTCTGACATTCCCTGAAGTGCGGTATGCAACCAGCCGCGTGGGTCGTGCCGAGA
>JALUTJ010000249.1 GCA_027057985.1 Chromatiales bacterium | reverse complement strand
GATCAGCGCAATTATTCAGATGAACATCTAAATGCTTTTATTGATGATCAGCTCGATGCTGAAGAGAAAGCCGAAATTCTGGATGCTGCAAGGCATGATGCCGAGCTTAGCCAGCGTATCTGTAAACTGCAGAAATTACACAATCTGGTTCAGTTATCGTATGAAAGTATCGATGTGCCGGAACAACACCAGTTACAAAACAACAAGCCGGTTAAACGCTTTAGCTGGGCTGTAGCCGCTTCACTATTTCTTTTTCTTGGCTCATTCGCAGGCTGGATAAGCCATGAGGTAATGAAACCGGGTATCAGCGAACTGGCACAAATAACCCAGGGCTCGATAAATTCGACAAATGCTGATCACTGGCGCCTGATGCTGCATGTCAGCACCGATAATCCTAACCGTCTGAAGCTGGTGCTGGATGAAGCCGAGGCCCTGCTCAGGGAGTATGCTGCCTCGTCTCGTCAGCTGGAACTGGAAATCCTGACCCACAAAAAAGGCCTGGCACTGGTGACCAATAACGGCAAGGATTACAGTCAGCGCCTGGAAAAACTAAAACAACAATATGCCAACCTTTCTGTACTGGTCTGTGGCCAGACCCTGAAACGGGTTCAACGTGAACAGGGCCATAAGATCGATCTGATTCCCGGTGCCAATGTCGTCAAATCCGCCATCAACCAGGTGGTTAAACGCCAGCGCGACGGCTGGTCCTACGTCAAGATTTAAGTCCTGCCCACTTTCATAGCAAGGTTATTTATTACCATTATCATGGTAATATCCACCCCGCTATGTATAAACGACATTTTCATCGCACCCGACGCCGCCTGCTTTCAATCTCCAAGTGGAAAGTCCGTGCCCTGATCTGGGGAAGTGCGGTCTTACTCGGACTTACGGCGGCATTTTTTGCCATTGCCAGTCACCATTCCGATGCGCTCTACCATGACCTGTACAACCACCACCCGCTGCTGGCCTATGCCCTGCCGCCTCTCGGGCTGACCTTTATCGCCTGGCTGACAAAGCGTTTTTTCCCCGGTACCGAAGGCAGTGGTATCCCGCAGGCCATTGCTGCTCTCTCCATGAACAGCCATGCTCTACGCTCCAGGGTATTATCGATAAAGGTCGCGATTGCAAAGATTTTTCTGACCTGTCTTGGATTACTCAGTGGTGCATCTATCGGTCGCGAAGGCCCTACCGTGCATGTTGGTGCCTCGATCCTGTATTCCCTGCGCCGGGTCATGCCACGCCTGCGTAGCCGTGACATGACCCGGGTGCTGATTCTTTCCGGTGGTGCTGCCGGTATTTCTGCCGCTTTCAATACCCCGCTGGCCGGGATTATCTTTGCCATCGAGGAAATGAGCCGCTCTTTTGATGAACGTAAAAGCAGCACCCTGCTGATTACCGTGGTACTGGCCGGTGTGACTGCACTGACCGTGCTCGGTGAATATACGTATTTTGGTCATTCCACCGCTACCGTAAGCCTGGCTTCGGCCTGGCCCGCGATTATTATCTGCGGCGTGGCCGGCGGCCTGCTCGGTGGCCTCTTTAGTACCAGCCTGATATATGGTACCCAACGGATTGCTTCCACGCTCAGTGCCTACCCGCTGCGTATTGCCTTTGTTTGTGGACTCGGTATTAGCCTGATTGGTTTTCTTTCCAATGGCCAGACCTTCGGTACCGGGTATCTTGAAGCCCGCAACCTGGTCGATGGCGGGGAAATCTCAACCGGTTTTCCCTTCTACAAGTTACTGGCAACCGTGGTTTCCTATTTAAGTGGTATCCCGGGCGGGATTTTTGCGCCTTCGCTCTCGATAGGTGCAGGGCTCGGTGCAGATCTTTCCAGCTTCATTACCGGCATCCCGGTTTCTGCCCTGGTCATGCTGGGCATGGTGGGTTACTTCACCGGCGTGGTGCAATCACCTATTACTGCCTTTGTTATCGTCATGGAAATGACCGATAGCTCGTCGTTATTGATTCCATTGATTGCCACGGCATTGATTGCGCGTTCATTTTCGCACCTGGTGTGCCCGGTACCAATTTACCAGGCCATGGCCAACGCCTATCTGAAGAAAACAAGGGAACCTTCTTCCTGAAATTTGTCTGAGAGAACATTATGAAAATCAGAGATATTTTAATTGTCGTTTTTACCGTCTTTATTCTCGGTAGCATTGCCTACCTGTGGATGGCGCCTTCCGGTGTGCAGAAAGCACCTGACATCAAACTCAAATTAATTGATGGTAATACCCTGCAACTTTCCGACTTACGTGGTAAACCGGTTCTGCTGACCTTCTGGGCAACCTCCTGCCCCGGCTGTGTCCGTGAAATTCCTCATCTGATCGAGCTCTACCACGAGCTGCATGACAGGGGGCTGGAGATTATCGGTATTGCCATGCCTTATGATCGCCCGGACTACGTCATGGAAATGGTGAAAAGGAAAAAGATGCCTTATAAAATTGCCATTGACCTCAAAGGTGAAGCCGTAGCTGCCTTTGGTAATATCAGCCTGACCCCAACCACCTTCCTCCTTAATAAGGAAGGACGCATTGTGAAAAAGAAAATCGGGGAAATGAAAATGGATATCTGGAAAAAACGGATTCTGGAAATCCTCAATAACTAATCAGCTTATTTTCGACGGGATACATTTATGTGGTTAAAAGCCTTACATCTTATCTTTATGGTGACCTGGTTTGCAGGGCTGTTCTATCTGCCACGGCTGTTTGTCTACCACGCCATGTCGGATGATCGCATGAGCCAGGATCGCTTCAAGATCATGGAGCGTAAACTCTACTACGGCATTATGACCCCCGGCGCCATTTTAACCCTTGTCTTTGGTATCGCTATGCTGGTGAATTACGCCTGGGCCAGCTTTGGCAATGATCTGTGGTTACAGATTAAGCTTGGGCTTATCGTACTGCTAATCATCTACCACCTGATATGCGGTAAGTATGTCAAAGATTTCAAACAGGACCGTAACAATCACAGCCATGTGTATTACCGCTGGTTTAACGAGGTGCCGGTGTTATTCCTTGTCCTGATTATTATTCTTGCCACGGTCAGACCTTTTTAATCAAAACACGCCGTCCCCGGCACAATGCCGGGACCTGATCTCCCCCTCAATAGCCATAAAACCCTTAAGGTCATAATTCTGTCTGAAAATTTATACAAATTCTAAATGAGAATTATTTGCATTTAGATTTAGTTTTCGATATAGTCCTCAGCATCGAAATTCAAGCAAACCATATGAGGTAAAAAATGGCTAAATTTAAATCCACAACACTTCTTTCCACCCTGGTGGGAGCCGCTTTACTGTCTCAGCCGGTAATGGCTGACCCCGACCTGCAAAAAGAAATCGATGCGTTGAAAAAGCAGAACCAGACCATTATGGAGCGCATGAATGCAACCATGGATATGATGGAAAGCAAGCAACCGGCTTCTCATGGTCACGGCAGCGGCAAGGGAAAGACCACGGTAGGTGGCTATGGCGAGCTGCATTACAGCAACCAGGCCAACTCTATTGCGGGCCAGCCGGCGAAAAAAGAAATCGACCTGCACCGTTTTATTCTTTTCCTCGGTCACGAGTTCAGCAAGGACATCCGTTTCTGGTCCGAAATGGAAGTCGAGCACGCAACTGCCGATCCAAACGGTGGTGAAGTTGCCATGGAACAGGCCTACCTGGAATTTGATCTGTCCGACAAACTGCAAAGCCGGGCGGGTATCCTGCTGGTTCCAGTAGGCTTTATCAACGAAACCCATGAACCCCCTGTCTTCTATGGCGTTGAGCGTAACAATGTTGAAAAATACATTATCCCCACTACATGGCGTGAAGGTGGTGTCAGCATCAATGGTAAGGCCGGTGATTTCAAATATGATCTTGTGGTTCACTCCGGCTTACAGATCAGCTCTGGGGATAACTATGCCGTACGCAAAGGTCGCAAGGGTGTACGTGAGGCGCCAGCCAATGCCCCTGCTGTTACAGCACGCGTTAAGTGGAATGTGACACCCGGCCTGGAACTCGGCGCAGCTCTGCAAAACCAGTCTGACATGGGACAAGGGATGGATGCCAGCGTCGGTGCCGGCACCTTAACAGAAGCGCATGCAGTATGGCAGGTCAACAAGTTTACCCTCAAGGCACTGTACGCTAGCTGGAACATCACCGGATCAGGTGCCGCCTCCGTTGGTGCAGATAAGCAAACGGGCTGGTATATCGAGCCGTCTTACAAGCTGACCCCGAAAATGGGAGTGTTTGCCCGCTATAGTACCTGGGATAACAGGGCCGGTGACAATGCAGATTCTGCTTATACTCAGTCTGATATTGGCGTAAACTACTGGCCGCATGAAGATGTCGTGGTCAAGATGGATTTTCAAACCCAGACCGCCCCGGCAGGCAAGAGTGCTTATAATGGCATCAATCTTGGCATTGGCTATATGTTCTAACAAACCACAACGGGTAAAATG
>JALUTJ010000248.1 GCA_027057985.1 Chromatiales bacterium | reverse complement strand
AATTAGGAAAAGCAGTGCGATATGCCAAAAAGATGAGTCTGTCGAGAGTCTGTGCTTTAATCGGGCAGTCGCATCTTTACAATATAAATAGAATAAAAACCATGGAATGCATGTTTCAGTGAAAAAGTTCTGGCAAAAAGACTGGATTATCGGCCTGCTGGTCATGCTGTTTGGCATGATCGCTTCCGTGACCGAGCTGAACCGGGATATCGAGTTAACTGGCTATGACATGGGGGTGCGCTTTTCTTCTACCAAGGCCGCCAACCAGGACGTGGTGATTATCCGTATCGATGAAAAAGCCCTGGCAGCTCGCGGCGGCTGGCCGTGGCCACGCAATATCCTGGCCGAGGCTACCACCAAAATTGCCCGCGCCCATCCCGCCGTTATTGGCTATGCCTTAAGTTTTGAACGTGAACAAAGCGTCAATGGTCTCGAATATGTTGAGGAACTCAAGGCGCTGGTCAAAAAGAACTCATCCCTGAATTATCCGCAGGTCAAGCGTCTGCTGCGTAATGTTGAAGCCAGTATCGACAGCGATCAGGTCTTTGCTTCCAGCCTGCGCACTGCCGGGCGGGTGGTTCTGGCCATTCCTTTTCTCGATAACCTGGTTTCAAAAAATCCGCCCTATGGTTTACCCGAGCATGTGAAACGCTATCGTCTGCTCGGTGTCACCGGTATTCCCGCGAATGTCCCGGCCTGGAAAAAGTGGTTTATGCCTGATCCGGTTTTATCCACCGAGAAACTTTATCCACCGATTTCCAAGCTGGTAAAGCAGGCCGGTGGTGCTGGCACGCTTTATCTTGGTAGTGACCGCAATCATATCCGCACCGAACCCATGGTGTTCAAGTACGGGCAGGACTATGTGCCGTCCTTCGTGCTAATGATGGCGGCTCGAAACCGTGGACTCTCGACCCGTAGCATCAAAGTCAATCTTGAGGAACACAAACTCTGGCTCGGCAGAGAAAGCATCAAGGTGGATAATAAACTGCGTATCTATCCACGTTTTTACCGTGGCAAGAAAGACGAGTACGCTTTCCCTGAATATTCCATCCTCGATGTGCTTGAAGGTCAGGTACCGCGTTCCGCCCTGCGTGGTAAAACTGTGTTAATTGGTGTTACCGCACCGCAGCATATCATTCCGCAAAGCACACCGATTGGGAAGATGATGCCACCGGTGCGTGTGGTTGCGCACAAGGTTTCCAGCCTGCTGAATGATGAACTCTATGAAGTGCCTTACTGGGCTACGCTGGCACAAATGGTGGTTCTGGTGCTTGTGGGGCTGTACCTGGTTTTCCTGTTACCACGCGTTAGTATGGGTACCGGACTTGCGCTCAGCAGTGTGTTACTGATCGCGATTCTTAATGTGCATTTTATCTCCATGGTGGCGAAGTCAATCTGGTTACCGATGATGACTCCTTTGCTAGTACTGGTGATAGGTCACCTGGTGCTGGGCTCGAAAAAATTTGTTGATTCACATCTTCATGCCATTCGGGTCGAGCTTTCCCGCGCCAACCAGTTACTGGGGCAGTCCTTCCATTCACAGGGCAAGCTGGATCAGGCGATGGAAGAATATCGTAAGTGTATCGTTAACCCGTCCCTGCTGGAGCAGATGTATAACCTGGGGCTGGACTATGAACGTAAACGCCAGTTCAACAAGGCCATTCCGGTATTTGAAGAGATTCAGAAACACGCACCGGACTTCCGTGATGTTAAAGAGCGGCTGGAACGTAATGCCGAGGTTTCCAATGCGATAGTTCTCGGCGGTAACGCGGCACCAAGTGCCAATGGTACCCTTGTGGTCAGCAATACCGGAATGGAAAAACCCATGCTGGGGCGCTACCAGGTCGACAAGGAAATTGGTCGTGGTGCCATGGGCATGGTTTACCTGGGACACGATCCCAAGATTGGTCGCACCGTTGCCATCAAAACCCTGATGCTGTCACAGGAATTTGAAGGTGAAAAACTCAATGAGGTGAAGGATCGTTTCTTCCGTGAGGCGGAAACTGCGGGACGGCTGAATCATCCGAATATCGTGACTATCTATGATGTCGGCGAAGATCAGGATATGTCCTATATCGCGATGGATTATCTAAAAGGTATTGATCTTCTGGCCTACACCAAGCCAGAGAAGTTACTGCCACCGCTTGAAGTCATGGATCTGATAATCAAGGTTGCCGATGCACTCGACTATGCCCATCAGCAGAGGGTAGTGCATCGTGATATCAAGCCAGCCAATATCATTTATGATAAGGAAACCGGTGTTCTCAAGGTAACCGACTTTGGCGTCGCCTGTCTCACCGATACCAGCAAAACCAAGACCGGCACCATTCTTGGCAGCCCGTCTTATATGTCGCCGGAACAGCTTGCCGGTAAACGGGTCGATGGACGCTCAGATTTATTTTCACTTGGTGTCACCATGTATCAACTGTTAACCGGTGAACTGCCTTTTGTCGGCGAATCGCTTGCCAGCTTGATGTATAAAATTGCCAATGAAAAACACCCGGATATTCGTATGTTCAATCCGGAACTGCCCGCCTGCGTGGCAAAAATTATCAACAAGGCATTACACAAGGATATTGATCGCCGTTTCCAGACAGGCAGCCAGATGGTAGGTGCGCTGCGTCGTTGCAAGGTTCGGTTTGACAGTAAGTAAAATAATTTCATGACAGAATGTAAGACACCAGAACTTGAAATTTATGGACTCACTGACGAAGGCTTGGTCAGGGATCATAATGAAGATTATATTGCCTGGTATGAAGATACCGGGCTGGTGATCCTTGCCGATGGTATGGGTGGGCATAATGCTGGTGAAGTGGCCAGTGAGCTGGCGGTTACCAGTATCAGTGATGCATTGGAAGAAGTACTGTCACCGGATATCAAGGACTCCTGTAATATGGATTTCGAAGAAGTGGTGAACGAGGCGGTGATGTTCGCCAATGAAGAAATCAATATGCATGCACGTGCGCACCCGGAATGCAGTGGCATGGGAACCACTATCGTCATGACTTTGTTCTATAATGACAGGGTGATCTGTGCCAGCGTCGGTGATTCGCGTATCTATCGCTTCCGTAAGGGGGAGTTACAGCAAATCACGACTGACCATTCCCTGGTGCAGGAAATGGTCGATAATGGCTATATGAGCGAGGAAGAGGCACTGAACTCGACCAATCGCAATCTTATTACCCGCGCCCTCGGCATTGCCGAGGAGGTCAAGGTTGATGTACGGCAGGAAAAAGCAGAAAAAGGCGACATTTACCTGCTCTGTTCAGACGGTTTGAGTGATATGATCAGCGATGAACAAATTTTCTCCACGTTGGTAAAATCACGTGATAATTTAAAGCGGGCCACGGAAAGCCTGATTGACCAGGCCAAGGAAAACGGCGGACATGACAATGTCTCGGTTATCCTGGCAGCATGTCGTTAAAATAATTCAGGCAGTTTTAATTTTAAAGAGATAAACGAATGGCAAGATTAATCATAACTCATCAAGGCACGGTTATTAAAGAGTATGAACTCAACAAGGAAAAAGTAACCGTGGGCCGGAAGCCATCCAATGATATTATTCTCGATGATCCTACGGTCAGTGGTGAGCATGCAGTTTTTTTACACATGCAACACACCTATATCGAAGACAATAACAGTACCAATGGCACCAGGTTGAACGGTAAGGCAATCAATAAACGCCAGCTCAATCACGGTGATATAGTGCAGATTGGTCAGCATGAATTCAAGTTCATCGATGATGCGGTACAGGACTTTGAAAAGACCGTGGTGATTTCGGCTCCAGTGCAGGAAACGCCAGCCGAGAAAACACCACAAAAGGCCAGTGTCGTGGTCAACAGTGGGGCCAAGCAGGGTGAAACGATCGCACTTAACAAGCCTTACACCAAGCTGGGTTCTGCCGGTAAGCTGGCCGTGATTGCGCGACGGGGAGGCAATTATTACCTGATGCCAATGAGCGGTGGTACCCAGGGGGACCATCCAAAACTCAATGGTACACAGATTGGTGCAGAAAGCATGCTGCTAAAAAATGGTGACCGGATCGAGGTTGCCGGAACTGAACTGAAATTTGTACTTGAAGGGTAAGTGATAAAGATGCCGAAACTACTCCTCAAACATGAAGGTGTTACGCTCAATACTTTTGAGCTGGACAAGGATGAAATTACCATTGGTCGTAAGTCGGATAATGATATCCAGCTTAATGATGCGGTTGCCAGTAGTCACCATGCAAAGATTATGTTGCAACCCAATGAATATCTCGAAGAGCAGATCGATGCTCGTCTCGAAGACCTGGGCAGTACCAATGGTACCCAGGTAAACGGTTGCCTGATAAAATCTATCGAACTACGTAACGGTGATATTATCCAGATTGGCTCTCATCATTTTGTTTATGAAACCGATGATGAGGCAGCGATGGAAGAAACCGCCATTTACCTGCCGGATGAAGAA
>JALUTJ010000247.1 GCA_027057985.1 Chromatiales bacterium | reverse complement strand
CATCACCAGATTGAAATGGAGCCTTTATCGGTTCGTGAACGCATGTCACTGGTGCTGGAGAAACTCGACGGGGACAGTTTTACCGACTTTGGCGATCTCTTTACCGTGGAAGAAGGGCGTAGTGGTGTCGTGGTGAGTCTGCTGGCTATTCTTGAGCTGATCAAGCAATCCATGATCGAGATCGTACAGACAGAACTGTTTGGCCCAATACACGTGAAAGCACTGGTTGCAGTGAATAAATAATATTTAGCAGGATCGAAAATGAGCGAATCGACAACAGCAGAAAATACCGGGCATGAAGCCGGGGCAGAGGCAGAGTCCGAACAACAGCCAGGCAAGGCACCTAAAATAATCATTAACTCGGATCTGAGTGATGAGCAGTTAATGCGGATTCTCGAAGCGGCCCTGTTTTCAGTGGGGCAGACCCTGAAAGTGGAGCGCCTGATGGATCTGTTTCCCTATGACAAGCACCCTGGTAAAGAAGCTATCCGTAATGCACTGTCTGCCCTGCAGGCGCAGTACAGTGAACATACCTCGCTTGAATTAAAAGAGGTCAGCAGTGGTTTTCGTTTCCAGGTACGTGAAGAATATTCAAGCTGGGTAGCCCGACTGTTTGAAGAACGACCAGCACGTTACTCACGTGCCACGCTGGAGACCCTGGCGTTGATTGCCTATCGTCAGCCAATTACCCGTGCCGAGATCGAAGAGGTGCGGGGTGTCAGTGTCAGTTCACAGATCATTAAAACCCTGATCGAGCGTGACTGGATCCGAGTTGTTGGGCACAGAGATGTCCCCGGTAAACCTGCCTTATATGCAACGACCAAAGGATTCCTGGATTACTTTAACTTAAAGAGCCTGACCGAGTTACCACCCCTGGCTGAACTGCGCGATATCGATGCCATCAATGCAGAGCTGGACTTACAGGTTCCTGAAATACCGGCTGTCCCTGGCGCGGCTGAAGCAGAGCAGGCCGATACCGAGGCCGAGACGACAAATAGCGAAGCGGCAGATCAGGAACATGAAGCAGGAACCGATGCTACTACAGGTAGCGTTGAAGTGCTGCATTGATGAATCCCCTCTTTTCTCTTACAAAGGTTTTCATCTGTGAAGGATGAGAAACTGCAAAAAGTTCTTGCCCGTGCCGGGCTGGGTTCCCGACGTGAAATGGAACGCTGGATTGAGCAGGGACGTATCAAGGTCAATGATCGTACTGCTACGCTGGGTGATCGTGTTTCCGATAAAGATAACATCAGGGTTGATAATCGTCTTCTCAGGCAAAGCCGTACCGAAGTTTCACAGCAGGTTATCGCTTATCATAAACCAGCAGGTGAAGTTTGCAGCCGCGATGATCCAGAAGGACGGCCAACTATTTTTCAGAATCTGCCACGTTTAAAGTCCGGGCGTTGGATCAGTATTGGTCGTCTCGATATCAATACCAGTGGCCTGATCCTGCTCACTACCGATGGTGAACTGGCTAACCGTTTAATGCATCCATCCAGTGAAATTGAACGTGAATACGCGGTACGTGTTCTTGGTAATGTTTCGGATGATGCCATCGAACAGCTTAAAACCAATATCCCGCTGGAAGATGGTGATGCCCACTTTACCGATATCAAGGATGCGGGCGGGCAGGGTGCCAATCACTGGTATCATGTTGTGCTAAAAGAAGGGCGCAACCGTGAAGTGCGACGTATGTGGGAACATCTTGGTTTTACTGTCAGTCGTTTGATTCGTATTCGTTATGGCAATATTACGCTGGAAAAAAGACTACGGCCTTCACGCTCCGAGGCCTTAACTGAAAAGCAGTTAAAGGTGCTTTATGAATCGGTTGGACTGAAATATCAGAAGACGGAAGAAAAATCCCAGCCGGTAAAGAAAAAAGCGCCACGTTCGTTATATCGTGGTAAATCATCCTCTCGGCGCAAAAGTTAACCAGTATTTTTCATCTGGTGCTTGGAACGAACCGCGTAGGGTTTAAGCGCTCGTGGTAAGCGGATATGTTCTGCAACCATGACCACGACCTTGTGTACGTCCCCGGTGGCAATACTGATCAGATCTTCTACCAGGTCTTCATCATCGAGTATCTCGGTATAGTTTCGCAGGATATAGATACCAAAATGCTGGCTGGCCTCAATGTGTTCCATCAGGTCTTCAGGTTTGGATGTTTTGGGAATACCGATATGCGAGGCACCGAGGCGATACATGGGTTTTTCCGGTTCTGCCTGGTAATAGGGTTTATTACTGAAACGGCTCAGTTCAAGTAGCAACTCACAGACACGATCCACCTCGTAGCTCTCCATCGCAATCACGCGATAGCGACTTTCAAGCAATTTTTCGAGCTGACTCAGGTATTCCATGAAACTGACACTTGTAAAGTTGAGGTAAGGTGTCAGTTATTATAGATGCAGAATGAATAAACAGCTAAGCACTTAGTGCGAAGCAGTTCAAAAATTCACCAATTAAGTATCAGGCAGTTGCCGCTGTTGCAGTAGCAGGCGCACTTTCGGCGCAGATAACACAGTTACGACCGGCATGCTTGGCCTGGTACAGCGCCTTGTCAGCCCGGGCAATCAGGTTTTCTACCTTGTCCTTCAGCGTGACACTGGCGGTTCCTATGCTCATGGTGACCGGGATAGTTTTCTGCTGAGCCACGAAAACATGTTTTTCGATCATATTCCGTAACCGCTCTGCCACCAGTGCTGCACCTTTGGCGTTCACACCGGGCAGCATGACTACGAATTCTTCACCACCATAGCGAAACAGCATGTCACTGTTGCGTAGTGCCTGGTTGCAGATTTCCACGGTTTCACGCAGCACTTCATCACCGGCCTGGTGGCCATAGCTGTCATTGATCTGTTTGAAATGATCCAGGTCAAAAAGAAGAATCGACATGGCAGTCTTGTGCCGGTGAGCGAGATCAACCTCGCGTTCCAGGGTTTCGCTCAATGCGGCACGGTTATGTGCACCGGTGAGTGAGTCCACCTTGGCGGCCCTGATTGCACGCTGATACCAGATGGCGTTGCGTAACGGATAAATCAGTTGTCCCATCAGGTTTTCCAGGTTCTGCATTTCCTGTTCCGAGAAGCGACGCCGGCGGGTAAAGAACAGCTCGCCGAGGAATTCACCGCCCAGGCGTAAACGGTAGGAGCAACGATGACGCTGTTCCTTGCCAAACTTGAGATTATATTTGTCTGCCTCAAAGGTATAAATTGCGGCATCAAAGCTGACCACCTGCTGGGCTGCCTGCAGGAAATAATTCAGCACACTTTCTACTTCCAGAGATGTTTGCAGTAAACCCGCCAGTTTCAGGGATTGTTGCAGTTCTGCCGGGGCAATACCCAGTTGTTCCAGGGTTGTTGTCGGGTTTATATATTGGTCAATGTTATCCATAATGGACTCCGCTATTACCTTTGGTTAATCGCAAAGCATTGCGTTCGGTAAAACTAATGCGAAATACATGCCATATTTTAAAAAATTATAAAAATATAATAAAAACAACAGGATATAGATGTTTTGAAAAGCAGCTTAAACAGTTTGTCAAAAAATCGGCACTAAAGTTCGATTTTCATTGCAGGATCTTGCCGCCCGGGCGGAAATTCAGGTACATTTTTTCCTGTTGTTGCCGGGTAAAAACGCTAATATTAATAACAAGTAGAAAATAAAAGGGGAGTCACCCATGTTTCGAGTTAATTCATACATTTTTGCTACTCAAAAATTCCTGCTCAGCCTGTTTGGTATGCTGGTATTAATCGCTTCTGCCAGTGCAGAAGAAGAGGCAGCACTGAGTCAGGATATGGTGAATCCTGGCTACCATGAAAAGCCAGACTGGTTTAAGAACTCGTTTCTCGATATTCGCGAGGATATTGCCGAAGCGAAGCAGGCGAAAAAGCGGGTATTACTGTATTTCTATCAGGATGGTTGCCCGTACTGTGCAAAGTTACTTCAGGACAATCTTGGGCAGAAAAAGCTGGCCGATAAAACCCGCCGATATTTCGACGTGATTGCCATCAATATGTGGGGTGATCGCGAGGTAACCGATCTCAAAGGTCGGCAGATAACTGAAAAGGAGTTTGCCGAACAGATGCGGGTTATGTACACGCCGACGCTGGTTTTTCTTACCGAGAATGGTCGTGTCGCACTGAGGGTGAATGGCTATTATGCCCCTAACAAGTACGAGGCCGCGCTGGACTATGTACATGGCCAGTATGAACGCAAACTTTCGTTCCGAGATTATCTGCGTAAACACATTAAACCGGCTACTTCCGGCAAACTGCACCAGGCCGACTTTATTCTGCCACCCCCGTATAACCTGAAAAAACTGCTGCGTCAGGACAAGCCGCTGATGATCCTGTTTGAGCAGAAAAAATGTCGTGATTGCGATGAGATGCACAATGATATTTTTAAACGCAAGGAAACCCTGAAACAGTTAAGGCGTTTTAATATCGTACGACTGG
>JALUTJ010000246.1 GCA_027057985.1 Chromatiales bacterium | reverse complement strand
TCTTCAGACAGCAGTTTCGCTTCAGACTCAACCATCAGTACTGCGTCAGAAGTACCGGCAACCACCAGATCCAGTTCAGACTCATCTTTACAGAAAGCCGGAGACGGGTTGAGAACATATTCACCATCTTTATAACCAACGCGTGCAGCACCAATTGGACCGTTAAACGGTGCACCGGTAATGGATAAAGCAGCAGAAGTACCCAGCAGGGATACGATATCCGGGTTAATCGCTGGATCCAGCGAGATAACGGTACAGATAACCTGTACTTCGTTGGTGAAGCCATCCGGGAATAATGGACGGATTGGACGGTCAATCAGGCGTGCGGTGAGGGTTTCGTTTTCAGTTGGACGACCTTCACGCTTGAGAAAACCACCGGGGATTTTACCCGCCGCGTAGGTTTTCTCGGTGTAATCCACGGTCAGTGGAAAAAAGTCACGACCTTCAACTTCATTTTTGGAGGCAACTACGGTTACCAGAACAACCGTGTCACCCATACTGATTTTTACCGCACCCGTTGCTTGGCGGGCGATTTCCCCTGTCTCAAGCTGTACTGTGTGGTCACCATATTTAAATTCTTTTGTTACAACAGCCATTAAAGCTTCCTTAATTTTTATAAGATTAGACAGGGGATTTACTTTATTTACGTAAGCCCAGCTTTGAAATCAGGTCGCGATAACGTTGAACATCTTTTTTCTTCAGATAGTCCAGCAGTTTACGACGCTGACTTACCATGCGCAGCAGGCCCTGACGGGAATGATGATCATGAATGTGTTTTTTGAAATGATCGGAAAGATCGTTAATACGTGCTGATAAAAGTGCCACCTGGACTTCAGGTGATCCTGTATCTGAATCGGAACGTTTAAATTCGTTCACAATGTTCGCCTTATTTTCGGCAACAATAGCCATCGCAAGCTCCTCTGTGCATAGTTTTAGCTAGAAATTAGAGCGCGTATTTTACCCGCGCAAGAGGGTCATATACAAGTAAGAGAGCGTTAAATATCTGATAAATACGGGGAAAAAGCTGCCAAATTACGATCAATTCCGGCTATTTGCATAAAATTATGAAAAATGTCCGCTTTTGACTGCTCTGCCACTTTATTGCAGTGCTCAGGCCTGATCAGACAGGAACAGGCGTTGCGGTTTGATGCGGCCATCATCCAGAATTTCACCAATACCGAGGAAGCCTTTTTCCTCTGAAAACAGGCGAACCAGCCCTTCGGTTGGGGCTTTCGGCACCATCACTGCCTGACCGCGGCAAAGGTAATAAGCTGCATTTTCAGTCAGATTGACCGTTGGCCAGTCATCCAGTGCATTCTCGGCGGGCACTAGCAGCCCGTCCAGCGCTTCGAAGCTGCCCTCTTCTTCCTGCTGAATCTGTTGCAGCTGCTCCAGTGATACACTATCGGCTATATCGAACGGACCACTATGGGTACGTCGCAATGCAGAGAGATGGGCACCGCAGCCCAGTTGTTCTCCAATATCCTCGGCCAGGGTTCGGATATAGGTGCCCTTGGAGCAATGCACGCTGATATCCATTTCATCGCCTTCATGGCGCAATAACTCGATATCATAGATGCTGACCCGGCGCGGCTTGCGTTCGATTTCCTTACCCTGGTGCGCCAGCTTGTACAGCGGCTGACCATTGACCTTGAGCGCAGAGTGCATGGGCGGCACCTGCTCGATAACGCCGATAAAATGAGCCAGCACACTTTCTATCTCGGTAGCAGAATAGTGCTCGACCGCCCGGGTTTCGATAACCTCTCCCTCAGCATCGGCAGAACGAGTTTTGATCCCCAGTTTCAATGTCGCGAGGTAGCGCTTGTCAGCATCCAGCAGAAAGCCTGAAACCTTGGTTGCCTCACCAAGGCAGAGCGGGAGTAAACCGGTGGCCAGCGGATCAAGACTGCCGGTATGCCCGGCTTTGCTGGCATTATACAGGCGCTTGACGATCTGCAGGGCGCGGTTGGAGGTGATGCCGATGGGTTTATCCAGCAGCACGATGCCACTGACCTTGCGGCCTTTACTTCGACGTCGTCCCATGGAAATTACTCTTCATCCGTATCCGCTTCAGCAGAGTTATCCGGATTTTCCATATCGACGGCTTTATTGATCAGGTCGGTTAGCTGGTTACCATAGGCAATCGATTCGTCATACCTGAAACGCAGATTCGGGGTAATGCGCAGCTTCATGCGTTGCCCCAGTTCATGACGCAAAAAGCCGGATGCTTTTTCCAGTACCTTGAGGGTATCATCGATGCTGTGCTCATCATCCAGCACCGTGAAATAAATCGTGGCATGCGACATATCGCGACTTAACTTCACCGCAGAGATCGTCACCAGGCCAATTCGAGGATCCTTGATCTCCTGCTGCACCATTTGCGCCATCTCACGCTGGATCTGCTCGGCGACACGACGAGTGCGACTGTAATCTTTAGGCATAAATAAAACCGGTTAGATTTGCCGCGCAACCTGGACACGCTCGTAAACTTCGATCTGGTCACCCGGTTTGACATCATTGTAGTTCTTCACACCGATACCACATTCCATGCCGGATTTAACCTCGGCAACATCATCTTTGAAGCGACGCAATGATTCGAGTTCACCTTCATAGATAACCACGTTATCGCGCAGGACACGTATCGGGTTATTACGCTTGACCACGCCATCAACAACCATGCAACCGGCAATTGCCCCAAGCTTTGGTGAACGGAACACATCACGCACCTCGGCAAGGCCGATAATCTCTTCCTTGAACTCAGGTGCAAGCATACCGCTCATGGCCGCCTTGACCTCATCAATCAGATCATAGATTACGCTGTAGTAATGCAGATCCAGTCCTTCTTCATCAATAAGGCGCTTGGCCAGTGAGTCGGCACGAACGTTAAAGCCAATGATAATCGCATTGGCTGCCATGGCGAGGTTTACATCAGATTCAGTAATACCACCAACACCACTGGTGACAATGGAAACCTTGACCTCATCAGTCGAAAGTTTCTGCAACGCATCAACAATGGCTTCGGCCGAACCCTTAACATCGGTCTTGAGTACGATATTAACGGAATTGATATTACCCTCTTCCATCTGGTTAAACATATTTTCCAGTTTGGCGGCCTGTTGCCGAGCGAGCTTCATATCACGCTGCTTGGCCTTGCGGTGCATGGCAACTTCACGTGCCTTACGTTCATTCGCAACCACGGTCGCTTCATCACCTGCACCGGGGGTACCGGAAAGGCCAAGAATCTGTACCGGGATAGAAGGACCGGCTTCATCCAGTTCCTTGCTATATTCATTCATAATAACGCGAACACGGCCATACTCTAGACCGGCCAGCAGGATGTCGCCTTTTTTCAGTGTACCCTGCTGCACCAGCATGGTAGCCACCGCACCACGTCCCTTATCGAGACGGGACTCAATAATTGTACCGCTCGCCGGTGCATCCCTCACAGCTTTGAGTTCCAGTACCTCGGCTACCAGCAGAATCGATTCAAGCAGGCTATCGATACCTTCTCCAGTATGTGCTGAAACATTTACAAACATGGTATCACCACCCCAGTCTTCGGCAATGACACCTTCCTGAGACAGTTCGGTCTTGACGCGATCTGGATCGGCACCTTCTTTATCAATCTTGTTGATGGCAACGATAATCGGCACATCACCGGCTTTGGCATGCTCGATAGCTTCACGAGTCTGTGGCATGACGCCATCATCCGCCGCGACGACGATAATAACAATATCGGTAACACTGGCTCCGCGTGCACGCATGGCAGTAAAGGCCTCGTGACCCGGTGTATCGAGGAAGGTGATTTCACCATCATCGGTTGTCACATGATAGGCACCGATATGCTGGGTAATGCCACCAGATTCACCGGCTGCAACCTTGGACTGGCGAATATAGTCAAGCAATGATGTTTTACCGTGATCAACGTGACCCATAATGGTGACGACCGGCGCCCGTGGCTCGGCTTCCTTGTCTTCCACATTTTCCTGGATAGTTTCTTCGATGGCATCCTCGTTCATCAGCTTGTAGGTATGCCCCATTTCTTCAACCACAAGCGCTGCGGTTTCCTGATCCAGCACCTGGTTGATGGTTACCATCGAACCCAGGTTCATCATTACCTTGATGACCTCGGCGGCCTTAACTGACATACGCTGCGCCAGCTCAGCAACGGTAATGGTTTCAGGAATCATCACCTCGCGCACGATTGGCGCTGTTGGTTTCTGGAAGCCGTGTTCTTCACTGGTAGTACTGCTTTGACGACGGCGGGATTTCTTGTTCTTGCGACTGCTTCCAGTGCTATCACCACTGACGTGTAATTGTTTACGGCCGTAACGCGTTTCCTTGTCGCCTTTTTTACCTTTGCCACGCTTGTCTTTATCCGAGGCAGCTGGTGCAGCTTCTTTTTGCTGGCGCAGCAGGGCTTCTTCAGCCTGCTTGCGTGCTGCTTCCTCGGCCTCGAT
>JALUTJ010000245.1 GCA_027057985.1 Chromatiales bacterium | reverse complement strand
AAAAGTTCATCGGATATTTTGACCGGTTTAATAGCCGCATGGCGGTTGATATAACTGAGCTCACTGTCTGCCTTGAACGGGCTCATCAGGGTATCGATACGACGCATTTCATCGAGGACACGTTTTATATTCTGCCGGGCAATAAAGGGATTGTTATGCCATAGCTCGACATGAATCGCGGTGCCCATAATGGCGGCATCGGTTTTAAACCACTTTGCCTGTAGCGGTGTGACAACCAGTAGCAGCATTAAAACAGCAACAAATATATGCTGTTTCAATTTCCTTGCTGTGGATAATTTAGTCACATTCCTGACCGAGACGATTCCGTTTTGAAATAACACCGTTATGTACCGGGAAGATACCCTGCTTACGATCTGCAAAGAAATGCCGCAGGGTATTTTCAATGGTTTTAAATGCCAGCTGTTGCCAGGGAATATCATCTTCACTAAAAAGTTGCACGTCCAGGCTTTCCGCGCCGGCATAAAAATCGAGATCCAGTAACCTGGCCCGGTATAAAACATAAACCTGGTTGATATGGGGCAGGCTGATAACGGAGTAGATGCCTTCTATCTCCAGGTTGGCATTGGCTTCTTCACGGGACTCGCGCAATGCTGCTTCTTCGAGGGACTCCTGGTTTTCCATAAAACCGGCCGGCAGGGTCCAGAGACCATAGCAGGGTTCGATAGCGCGTTTACACAGCAGTACCTGCTGCTCCCATACCGGCAGGCAACCAACCACCAGCTTTGGATTCTGGTAATGAATGGTATTACAGCTGTCGCAGATATGGCGTGGCAGGTTATCCCCATCGGGAACGCGGTGTTCAACCGGGCTGCCACATTCGCTGCAATATTTCATGACTGTTTCAGCCAGGCATCCCACTCGGCATGGAGCGAGACATCGACCTGCTCATTTCTGGCCTGTGCCTGCAGGTACGATTGCAGATCCTGCAGCAGGGTGCTATCCATCAGTGCCGGCTGCTCCAGTACCTGTGAATGCAGAAGGGTATAAACCAGTTTTAACTCGGAAAGTGGATAGGTATCCAGGCTTTTCATGCAGCCAGCTTACTTTTTGCCGCCCTGGGGACGGAAGCCTTCGGGTAACTGACCCATATCGCCTTCACCGAAGAGAAAGCCCACCATGTGCTGCTCAATTACCTTGAGACTGTCGGGATCAGCGGTATTGAGGCCATTTTCATTGATAATGGTGGTCAGGCGCTCAAGCCATTTCTGCCAGCCCTCGGCAGAAACTTCATTGTAAATCCGTTCTCCCAGCTCTCCTGGGTAGGTCATTGTTTCCAGGCCGGGTGCCTGTTGATTAAGAACCTTGCAAAAAACCGTACGTGCCATATAAATATTTCCTCGGGATCTGACGCTTTATATATAGTGGGAGTCGGAACCTGTGTTAGAATGTGTACCAGAGTACTCGGATATTTCATCGCTATTATCCGATTTTAGACTGATTGATTCAAGTTTTACCGAACAGGAGAATGAGCATGAGTGCAAATCCTACTTTTAATACCACCCTTACGGAAGACGAAGTCCGTATTTCAGATAGCGCAGCGGCACAAATGGCTCAGATCGTAAATTCTGCCGAAGAAGATGTCGAAGGCATTCGTATTTTCGTTTCTGGTGGTGGCTGCGGCGGCATGACCTATGGCATGACCTACGCGGAAAAAGCCCTTCCTACCGACAAGGTTTTTGAAGGCGATAATTTCAAGGTCATGGTCGATGCCGTGGCGCTGTCTTACCTGCAGGGTTGTGATATTGATTACGTCGAGCAGGGACTGAATGCCTCTTTCGTTTTCAATAATGTCTTCCAGAGTGTTGGCGGTTCTGGTGGCTGTAGTGCCTGCGGTGCCGGTGGTGGCGGCTGCGCCTGATCCGGCCTCATCTCATGACATCCCGTGCCAGTCCCGCAACAACCCGGTTGCGGGAAAGGGTACTGCTTATTGCTCCGCATGGCAGTTATCGTACGGCCTCTTTTATTGAAGCGGCCAGCCAGCTCGAAATCGATATTCTTATTGCCTCACAGGGCGAGTTTTCCATCGTCAATGAATATGCAAAAGGACTGCACATTGATTTTCAGGATCAGCAGCAGGCACTTGAGCGTATCCTCATAGCGGCTGAAGAGCAGCCATTTGCAGGCATTATTGCCAGTGATGATATTGCCACCGGCCTTGCGGCCCGTGCGGCACAGGCACTGGGATTACCCCATAATGATCCACAGGCGGTGACGCTGACTCAGCGCAAGGACCTGGCAAGACAATGTCTGCATAACAGTGGCGTCAATATTCCGGCTTTTGATCGTTTAAGCACCTTACAGGCCATCAGTGAGCAAAAGATTACGGTGGATTTTCCCGCGGTCATCAAACCGGTGGCACTCTCTGCCAGCCGCGGGGTAATGCGGGTAGACAGTATGGCCGAACTGGAACAGGCTTTTGCACGTTTAAAGGCTATCCTCAATGCAGAGGAGTCGCTATCCGCTGAACAGCGCACCACGGTTCTGCTGGAGTCCTTTATCCCCGGGGTTGAGGTGGCGGTGGAAGCCATGCTTTATCATGGTCGGTTGCATATCCTGACGATATTCGATAAACCCGATCCGCTGGATGGCCCCTTTTTTGAGGAAACCTATTACACCACGCCGACATCACAACCTGAAACGGTGCAGCAACAAATCCATGACAGCCTGCAACAAACCTGCCGTGCCTATGGCTTGAATGAAGGCCCGATACATGCCGAGTGCCGTATCAACTCAGAGGGAGTATGGATACTGGAAGTGGCGGCCAGAACCATTGGTGGGCTTTGCGGCCGGCTATTGAGTATGGGCACCGGTTATAGTCTGGAACAACTGGTGCTGATGCATGCCATGGGGCGAGAAATCAAAATGGCGCCAATGCAAACCGCCACTGGTGTGTTGATGATCCCGGTACCGAAAGCCGGCATATTAAAAAGAGTCGAGGGGCTGCTCGAGGCGCAGCGGGTTCAGGGTATCGAGGACGTGGTCATCGAGGTACAGCAAGGTTATGAACTGACTCCGCTGCCCGAAGGTAACAGTTATCTTGGTTTTATTTTTGCCCGTGCCGATACCGCACAGCAGGCAGAACAGGCACTGCGCCAGGCACATGCCTGCCTGAATATCGTAGTGGCACCGATGTGGAAAATTAACAGTGCTTTATCCGCTTAAGCAGGAACAACAATCATGAACAAACAAGTTATCCCGGTTAAAGTCGGGACTGAAGAATACCAGTTACAGCAAACCCGCCTGCAGCAACAGCTAGGTGATGGTACTACTCGCTGTCACCTGTGCCTGTGGCGTTGCAAACTCAAGCATGGACAGCGGGGTTTCTGCCAGGCGCATGTTAACCGTCATGGTACCCTGTATAATCTTTCCTACGGTATTATCTCGGCCATCGATATTGGCGCCATTGAAGACAAGCCGGTAAAACATTATCAGCCGGGTACAAAGGTGATGTCGGTGGGCAGTTATGGTTGTAGTTTCCGTTGTGATGGCTGTCATAACCTGGATATTTCATGGGGCGTATCGGCACTGGATGATCTTGCCAAAGGTGAGTCCACCTCTGCTTATGCTTCAGCACAAATGCTGGTTGATACCGCACTGCGCGCCGGGGTGCAGGGTATTGCCTTTACCTACTCAGAGCCCGCGGTGTGGCTGGAATATGTTATCGATGTTTCAAGGCTGGCAAGGGAGCAGGGTCTGTACATGGTCTATGTTTCCAATAGTTTTGTTACCGATGAAGCCCTGGAACTGATGGCGCCTTATGTCGATGTATTGTGTTCGGATATCAAGAGCATGGAAGATAGCTTCTATTATGATATCTGCAAGCTGGCTACGGTAGAGAGTGTACTGGCGTCGATTAAAAAAGCCCATCAGCTGGGTATGCACGTGGAAACCCGTACCAATATTATTCCGGGCAAGAATGATGATGTAGAAGGTTACCGCCAGATAGCACAATGGATATACGATAACCTGGGTGCAGAAAGCCCCTGGCATATCACCCGTTTCTTCCCGGCCTACAAGTTGAGCCATATCCCAATGACACCGGCGGAAATGCTATGGCAGGCGCATGATATTGCCCGTGAAGTTGGTCTGAAAAATGTTTATGTTTACGATGATAAGGGCTGTGACTGTGCCGAAGAGAATATGCCGGTCAGTGCTTACCTCAATGGCAGCGAGGAAGATCTGCACCAGGTAAAAAAATGTTCCGCCTCCTGTTGTGGTGATGATGGTGTCTTATTGAAAAAATATGAGCAGGAAAGCGACTAACTTTTTATACCGGGCATAACTATTGACAGGGAAAAGTAGAGTGACCATTTTCAAGTTACTGAAAAAACTGCCATTCATCCCGGAAAGAAAATTCCTTGAATGGTACCCACCGTTTTTCCTGATGCGGGTTAGAGTGCTGGAAATTCGGGACAATGGCAGATACCTGCGACTGAAGTTGCCACTCAATGCCTTTTCA
>JALUTJ010000244.1 GCA_027057985.1 Chromatiales bacterium | reverse complement strand
TATGATCTGGAATAATTCGAATTGCCTGCGGAATCTGGATACAGGATCGCTCGCACAGACCACAACCCACACAGGCCTGCTGCACATGTGGTTGCTCAAGGCGACCAACGGTAATGGCGATATCCTGTAATGGACAGGCGCGATAACAAACGCCACAGGTTTTACCCTGATAAGAAAGACACAGAGTGGTATCGACCCGTGCCTTACCCATTTTCACCTTGTCAAGAATGGGCTGCATATCCCGATCAATTGGCTGAATGGCGCCAGTAGGACAAATGTCACCACACTTCATACAAAGGATACAGGCCTGCTCCCGCGGAATAATATAAGGTGTGTCCATGGATGAGACACCATTTTCCAGATCGAAATACTTGATGGTGCGGTTAGGACAGGTTTCACCACATTTACCACACCGAATACAACGGGAGACAAACTCCTCTTCCGGCAAAGCACCCGGTGGCCTTAAAAAACGCAGTGACGGCTGAAAACGTGCTGCCAGGGTATTTTCTGCCAGCAGGCTGGATAAACCTGTGCCAATAACCCCCTGAATAAATGTTCGACGTTTCACGTATTAATAACCCTGCTCTTTTTAATAAAATAGTTATCTATACAAAGTACAAAGGCACAGAGTTCACCGGGAAAAACACCACCCTGTGTACTCTGCGCCCTTGCAGGCTTACCACTTGCTCAGTGGTGAAAAAGACCTTATGCCTTTTCTACTCGGCAAGCCAGTTTCTTGAAGTCCACCTGGCCAGAAACCGGATCCCAGACACGACTGGAAACACCGTTGACCAACCATTTGTTCTTCTTCGGATCCGCACTATCGGCAACGGACAGGTTCCATGGGCTGAACATGTAACCACGTGGCACACTGTTACGTGCAGGTTTCACCAGACTATTAGTACCTACCTGGGCCCGTGCCTGGAACTTACCGCGGCGGGTGATGAGGTTAACCTTATCACCATCCTTGATACCGAGATCTTTGGCATCATCCGGGTGCATTTCAACATACATTTCCGGTACCAGTCGACGAGTTGTCGGACTACGGTTGGACTTGGCAGTATGGAAGTGTTCATATACTACACCCAGACCAAGCCAGTACGGGAATTTGTCCTTGGCGACCTTATCCCAGGGCTTACCACGTTCAGCTTCATCCGGAATATCCGGAGTCAATGCCATATCACGCGCTTTTTTGATAAGCGGAATATGGTCGATGGTGTAAAGATCTTTTTTCACACCAAATTCCATCAGCTTGCGAGTAATTTCTTCACGCTGGCTGTAGTCCTGCTGGCACAGTTTCATATGCACCTTGCCATCCTTGGTGCGGAAGTAACCATAGGGCTTATTCTTCCACACCCCTTCCTGCATCATGTAGCGGCGCTTGGCTCCACCCTTTTTCGCAATTTCATAGGTAGGTGCCGGCCACTGGATACCGCGCAGGTCGCGTAACTGCTGATACAGCCCCTTGCCATCGAGTTTTTCAACTTCCAGCATACCGGTTAAATCGGTATCCGTGCCTGCAGAAGCGACTACCACATCGCGGAATACTTCCTCGGCATCATAAGACCCATCCTTGTTCTTCTTCCAGGGGAAGATTTTTTCACCATCCATGCCCAGTAACTTGGCAATGGCCTTGCCCTTATCGATGACCATGTCCATATCAGCACGGCAGCCTGGAGGGGCATCGGCCGCTTTTTCAACCCGGTTAATCCGACGCTCGGAACTAATATAAACGCCATCCACTTCACCCCAGGTTGCTGCCGGGAAGATAACATCAGCAAACAGGTTATTCGGCGCATGACGATATATTTCCTGAACCACATTAAAGGTTTTCATCAAGGCCGGGCGAACCAGGTTACGCTGATCTGGCAGATCGATATGTGTGGCATAAACAAGGAACATGGCTTTTACATCCCCTTTCAGAGCCCGTTCCATCATACCTACGGCCATGCCCGGGTTCTGCGAATTCATGGCATTGACGAGGTTCTTTTCAGGTACTCGCCAGTTCTTGGCAATCCACTTACGATGCTTGGCATTTTTCAGTGGCTGGTTGAACGGTAAACGTCCTGTCAGACCACCGGTAAAACGCTCACCCATCGCATTTGGCTGCCCGGTCATGGAGAATGGCCCGCAACCCGGCTTGGCCAGGTTACCAGTCAGGGTCAGCAGGTTAACGATCGATATGACATTATGTTGACCATGAATGTGCTGGTTATAACCAATACCCCACATAATGATAACACCACCATAACCTTTGCCTTCCTGTTTACCTTTACTGCGTGCAAGGCGCTTTCGTGTGGCATCGGCAAACATACCGGCAACCTTGCGAATCAGTTCAGGTGAAACATCATGGTTCTTACCACCCATGCGATCCTGCACCTGTTCCGGGCTGTAATCTTTTAGCACACCATCAACATACTCTTTCCAGCCGGTGGTATGCGCTTTGAGGAATTTCCAGTCGATAACATCTTTATGATCTTTTAACAGAACATGTGCGATTGAATTGAGGAAACTGATATCGCCGTTAAGAATCGGGACATGAACCGAATTATTCGGGTTGATATCCTGATAGCCTTTGGCTGTACCAGTAAAACGTGGGTCAACAACGACTGTCGGTATATCCTTGGCGCGCTTGTGATCTGCAATACGCCAGAAAATAATAGGATGTGATTCACGCGCATTATGGCCAAAGTGCATCACCATATCTGCCAGCTCGATATCCTCATAGGCCAGTGGCGGTGTATCGGAACCCAGGGTGGCAAAATAGCCAGTTACTGCTGAAGTCATACACATACGGGCATTGGCTTCAATGGTATTCGAACCCAGAACCCCTTTCATAAACAGATTTTCCAGGTACTGGCCTTCCATTGTCAGCTGGCCAGAACCATACAGGCTGATAGAATTACCACCATATTTTTTTGCCAGATGTGCAATCTTGTGCGCGGTCATTTCCTCGGCTTCATGGTAAGGCACCCGCACAAAGTGTTCCTCGTCAAAAGAGCCCTTGGTTTTACTCACATACTCAAGGTCACCATGACCGGGTTTTTTCCATTCCTCCCAGACATCTTTACGTACATACGGGTCGCCCTGCATGCGGTCAACATAAATCGGTTCTGCTGCTGTCAATCCCTTGATACATTGCAGACCGCGGTTAGTCGGATGATCCTTGTCGGGACGCATGGAAACAATTTTTCCATTTTCGGTCTGAATAATGGTACCGCAACCAACACCACAATAGGGACATTGTGCGATAGCAGTCTTGCGTTCTGTCTTTTCCGATGAAGCGGGAGCCGCTTCCAGTTCCGGGTTATCGGCAACAAACAGGCCGGTTGCCGCAGCAGAGCCTGTAATAAAGCTGCTGCTCTTAAGAAAATTACGGCGTGTCATTTTAAAACGTTTCATATTCCTGTTCCCTCAACTAATTATCTGTTGTTGATTCTGAATGATTGAGTTTATTTCGCTGACTAATTCTTGCTCGGCACCGTACGCAGATAGGCAATAATATCGTCGATATCTTTATCGCTGAGATTCGCCAGCCCTTCGGGGCCGCTATAACCAATCATGCGGGTATTACCACGACCATGCTTGATTGTTTCACGAATAAATCCATCACTGGCTTTATCAAGAAAGCCGGCCTTACCAATCGCGGTGCCAGTACCACCGGCTGCGTAACCATCACCATTCGGGCCATGGCAGGTGGCACAGATAGAATCAAACCAGAATTTACCCAGGCGTGGATCACCCATGCTCTGCGGCTGGGCATCGATGGCGGCAGAACGATTAGGCCGTTTAGCATGACTGCGCAGGAAAGCCACGATTGCTTCAACATCTTTACGACCAAGATGGGCAAACGGAGGCATGCCCGTACCCGCACGTCCATCACGCACCGTTGCCATCAGGAACTTGTCGGAAACCGTTTCCAGAAATTCCTGATTGGTCAGAGATGGTGCAAAACCCGCTTTACCCACCGCATCTGCCTGATGACAGAAAACACAGTTCTGGTTGTAAAGTTTCTTACCCCGATCTGCCAGTGCCGGATCAACCTTCTCGGGTAAACCGGCCATAGAAGATGTTGCAGTTTTTGTAGAACTACTACTTTTTGTATTTGAAGAATCCTGCTCTTTTGAACACCCCGTCAGTACCAGGGTAAATAGAGCAATCATCAACAGTATGACATGCTTAATATTCACGGCGCCTCCTTAAGTTTTACTCATTTTTATATATAAAGATTTTTTTCTGCTTATGAATATAGACCAAGTTACACAGATTAAAATGACATAGATCAAGAAATTAATAATCTGCTAATATTTATAAATAACCTCTTGCTATTTATGTTATGCGTAAAAGAGGGAGTGTTTTAAATTATCATCTGGCTTTTGGACAGATTTTTTTAATTTTGATGAGTGTTTTTAGTTTTGCTTTTTTGGTTTCTAATGCTGGATTTGTTAGCGGGCAAGAATCTCAGCATGGAGGAGAAGGTTCTGAAGAT
>JALUTJ010000243.1 GCA_027057985.1 Chromatiales bacterium | reverse complement strand
CTTGACTGGCTCTTTTTTCACAACTGGAGCCGCTACCTGCGAAGCGGGCAGGCTGTCGAGAACACGCTGGATTGCGGCAAAGATATCATCCACCTCACCGACACCACGAACGGTGCGCAGTTTGCCCTGCTTGCGGAAGTAATCCACCAGCGGTGCGGTTTCTTCTTCATAAACCTTGAGGCGCTTGCTAATGGTTTCTTCGTTGTCATCGGCACGCTGTTCCAGGGTACCGCCGCACTTGTCACAACGACCCTCGATACGGGGTGGCGAGGTATAAATATTGTACATCTGGCCACAGGCGCTACAGGTACGACGACCTGTGAGGCGTTGCATCAGGATATTGAATTCGACATCAATAAGCAGTGCCGCCTGTAATGGCTTGTTCATTTCATCCAGCAACCTGTCCAGCGCCTCGGCCTGTGGAATATTGCGCGGGAAGCCATCGAGAATAAAGCCTTTTTGCGCATCACTTTCAGCCAGGCGTTCCTTGATCATACCCAGGACGATATCATCGGAAACCAGTTGCCCGGCATCCATGGCCTGCTTGGCCTTGATACCAAGGGGTGTACCGGCTTTTACTGCTGCACGCAGCAGATCACCGGTTGAAATCTGGGGAATGCCGTATTTTTCTACGAGTAACTTGGCCTGGGTACCTTTACCGCCACCGGGGGCACCAATTAATACAATTCTCATTATTTTTATACTCCATAAACTCGGTTTTTAAACTGCGGTTAGACCACTTCAGGATTTGAATAAAAACGCTTACCAATCCACTTGAAATAATTCTTTTAGACACTAAAACTAATCCCTGATTAGAGTGAAGTCAATGCAATTCACCCTGAATTTTGCCGCTAATGCTTTAAACTGCGACATTCGGGAATATCTGCCGTCACGCACCATGCTTTCCGCATTATGTGTTTTCTGCACTTACTGATAGAATAGCGGGCTTTTTCTGCCAGCAGGTGCTGGCTGTTATTGAATTACCACGAGGATCATAGTCATGAATCTGGATCGAGTCGGTCCCGGCAAAAATGCCCCGGACGAAATTAACGTTATTATCGAAATCCCCTCGCACAGCGACCCGGTCAAGTACGAAGTGGACAAGGAAACCGGTGCCATGTTCGTGGACCGTTTCATGAACACCGCCATGCACTATCCGTGTAATTATGGCTATATCCCGCATACACTGTCTGACGATGGCGATCCAGCAGATGTGTTAGTACTCACTCCGATCCCCGTTATCAGTGGCTCGGTGATTACCTGCCGTGTTATCGGCATGCTGAATATGACCGATGAAGCCGGTGCCGATGCCAAGTTACTGGCCGTGCCTGTAACCAAGCTGTGCAAGTCCTACCAGCATATCACTGGCCCGGAGGATGCCCCGCAACAATTACTGGCTCAGATCACCCATTTCTTTGAGCACTACAAAGACCTCGAGGAAGGCAAATGGGTCAAGGTTGAAGGCTGGGTAGGTGCCGATGAGGCCAAAGCAGAAATCCTGACATCGATAAAACGCTATCAGGACGCCCCTGAAAAGCCCGCATTCTAGGAGTTTGATTAATGAAAGTATGTATTGTTTCTGATAGCCACGATAACCGCTTCCTGCTCCAGGCCGCGGTCAAGGATGCCAGGGAACGCGGTGCCGAGGCGGTGTTGCACTGTGGCGACGTGGTCGCACCCACTACGCTGCGCATTCTCAACCCCTTTGAGCTGCCTGTGCACGTGATTCACGGCAATAACACCGGGGATATGTTCAGCATGTCACGCCTGGCGAACGACGATAAAAGCGTGGTCAAATACTACGGTCAGGATGCCGGTATCGACCTGGCCGAGAAGCGAATCTTTATGGTGCACTACCCGCACTATGCCGAGGCCATGTGCGCCACCGGCGACTGGGATATCGTCTGCTGTGGCCATGACCATCAGGCCTGCATCAAGGAAATTGAAAACGTCAACGGCGAAACCAGTCTTTATATCAATCCCGGTACCGTGGGCGGCATCGGTGCCAAACCCACCTACGTCATGGCTGACCTGGAGAAGATGGAGTTCGAGATCCTGGATGTGCCGGTGGATGAAGAACTGGCCTATAACCAGCCTTCCGTGACCATTCACGAGTAGGCAGGCGGCGAATCAGGTATTTTTGTCCACCCAGCGGGTTTTTTCCGGCAGGGTTTCCTTTTTCCAGAACGGGGCGCGGGACTTGAGTTCTTCCATCAGGTAGCGACTGGCGTCAAAGGCCGCGGCGCGGTGTGCCGACCAGACCGCCACCAGTACAATGGGATCATTGGGGTGCATTTCACCGACACGGTGAATAATCAGGCTATCGAGAATATCCCACTTCTGGGCTGCTTCCTCGCTGATTTTCTGCAGGTATTTCTCGGTCATACCGGGATAATGCTCCAGCCACATGGCCTCGACATCATCGCCCTGGTTGAATTCGCGCATACTGCCAACGAATACCGCGGTGGCACCATACCTGCCGGCAAAATCAGCCTGTTGCTGGTATTGTTGCAGGCGTGTGTAGGGCTCGAACGGCTGTGGTTGAATCTCGATATGCATAGCTAGCCCCCGGTGACCGGTGGAAAGAAAGCGACCTCATCACCGGCCTTGATGTGGGTATCGGCATCGACATAATCCATATTGACTGCCATCAGGGTATTTTCGGGCATCACCATATTACCGGTGGCCTGCTGCCAGGCCTGCAGAACCGTGGCCGCCTCAAGCGCCGGAATCTCGGTATCAGCCTTGCCGACCGCTTCACGCAGGCTGGCAAAAAATTTGACTGTAATGGCGTCACTCATGCTAAAACGCTCCCGTTATTGCGTATTTCAGGCCGCAAGCCTATCATGATTTAACTCGATGAACTATCAGGATCAATATGTCAGAACTTACCCATTTCAATAGCCGTGGCGAAGCCCATATGGTCGATGTCGGCAAAAAAAATGAAACCCACCGTGTTGCCGTGTGTGCAGGCAGTATCAGCATGCAGGCCCAAACCCTGGAAAAAATTCTTCAGGGCAATCATAAAAAAGGCGATGTACTGGGCATTGCCCGTATTGCCGGCATTATGGCAGCAAAAAAAACTTCGGATCTGATTCCGCTGTGTCACCCGCTGATGCTGACCCATATCGATCTCGAATTCAGCCCGGACACCGAAAATAACAGCATCCACTGCCGCTGCCAGGTCGAGACCCGTGGCCAGACCGGGGTGGAGATGGAAGCATTGACCGCGGTACAGGTTGCCCTGCTCACCATCTATGACATGTGTAAGGCGGTAGATCGCGGCATGATCATGAATAATATCCGCCTGATCGAGAAAAAAGGTGGGAAATCAGGACATTGGCAGGCCAAAAATGAATAAATATCCTCAAATGTTCGATATTTTTAAAGATCAGTCCGGGTTCGCCGACAAATATTACATGATTTAACAATTAACATCGTTGTTAAAGGTTAATGCATGAAGATGGGAGTCACCCGGATGAAATTTCTGCATGTAAAGCTTATCCCTGTTTTAACCGTCCTGCTGGTGGCTGTCGCAGGTCTGCAAGTACTCCCGGTCCACGCCGCATACCAGGATGACTGGGTGCTGATCGACCGTTTCAATCGCCTGCTAAAACACGCCAAAGCCGGCAAAGTGCAGGCTATGTATGATGTGGCTCGACTTTACGAGCAGGGCCGTGGTACCGACAAAAATATCCAGGAGGCTGCAAAATGGTACAAGCAAGCCGCCGGTGCTGGACTGGAATTTGCCATGGCACGGCTTGGTATCCTCTATTTTGAAGGCCGAGGGGTAGAACAGAATTACCAGCAGGCGCTGAAGTTACTCACCCGGGCAGCCAAAGCCAATGTTCCCAGTGCCCAGTATCAACTCGCAAATATGTATGAACTCGGTACCGGTCTGCCGCAAAACCGGCAAAAAGCCCTATACTGGTACACACAGGCAGAAAAATATGGCTACTACCTCGCAGCAGAAAAAATCAAACGCCTGAAAAAACAGGGCACAACGGTTGTCAGCAGCAACTCCGGAAGCCTCAATGGAACGATTAACCGAAATAACGCCGCGTCAGCACCTGCTTCGCTTTTAAAAATACTCACCAGTGGACAGTGGTTCAAGTCCAGCAAGCCCGTGGCTTACCTGCCTTCGAATATTACCAACTGTGTTAATAATAACTTTACATCGCTGCATTGTGTTTCCAGTGCTGCCAGGCGCAGTACTGGTATGGAAATCATTACCTTCAATACCGAAAGCCGCATCAGGGTAAAAGACAAAACCCATTTCGATGTTGTTTACAGCCGTAATGTGATTGACGTTAAGCCCTTACAGGTAGAGGACGGTGATGGCAATCTTATCGAACATGGGCCTTCGCGAATAGAAAAAGGACGGCAGGGAAAAAAACATATCCTTAACTGCCAGTTAAAAAACAAAACCCGGGTATCCTGTCGTAAGGGGGCTTCAACCGTGGAACTAGTTAAACGCTAATTACTGACGTGCTTTATTCA
>JALUTJ010000242.1 GCA_027057985.1 Chromatiales bacterium | reverse complement strand
CTGTTTGCTCAGGTTGTCGACGATCTTTAGCTCAATAAACAGGGGGGAGCTGGTTTTCTCAAACTCAATCGTAGTACCACGTTTGTAGTTCCGCTTGTTGGGACCCTTGCCGGTAAAAAATGCTACCAGCTCATGCTTGCCCGAGGCGATATTGCCAATATAAATTTTCTGCACACCACCGAGTTGTAAAGCTTTTATTTCTCTTTGTGTGTATAAATGGTTGCTGACATTTTTATCATCAATATTGATTTGAACGGAATCAAGGTCGAAAAGCTTGCCTACATCCATAGAGAGGAAGATGCTGAACTGAGTATTGGCAGGAAACAGCAGGTCTTCTTCAAGAATAAAGAGTTCCTTGTTTAGTTCAAGCACTTCTTTTTTAACATCCTGTATTTTCTTTTCCAGTACAGGTGATTTCTCATCAGCTACTGATGTTGTTGCCAGCATGACTGATAGAAGTATTGCGAGTAGTTGTTTACCGGTTTTATAAATCATGGTTTTTTCCATTTTTAGAACCAGAGTGAAAAGAAGAGTTGCATAACATTGGCATTGAGTCGGTACAGGGGCTCGCTACCAGATGCATAAGCAGTTTGTCGTGCATCACGAAAATCTTTATAAATTATATTGAGCATATCGTATTTGAAGTTGATCGAGGACTTGTCGATAAAGCCGGTTTCACTTCCAGAAAACTCATAGCTTATGCCAAAACCAAATGATAAATTAGTATATGTGCTGAGCTCTTTATCTCTGGCCATGAAATTCTGTGCATTAGCATAGGGGAAAAGATCACTGTAGAAAGAGGCACTGCTTTGAGAATAGTTTCTTACATGCAAATTGGCTTTCCAGTGTTCAGCAAAGGGCTGGGTATAACCAACTTCGAAATTATTACTATTAATCCCCCATGAATCCTGGAACAGGCGGTATTCTGCGTACAACGCGGCATGGTAAGGCAGAAAATAACGACCGCGTACAGCCAGTGCGGTACTGGTACGGGTTTTGGGATAAACTTCGCTGTCGAGAATAAAGTTATTTGAATCATTGGGATCGATATAACGAATTTTTCTGTATGGATTATTCAGAAAGCCGGCATCCGAGGTAACATCAAAAGCAAGTGCAACGATCAGGTTCTTTGTCAGTATCTGCGATACACTGGTGCTGAAATTATCAAAACGGGACTCAGCACTGAATGAGGGGTCGCCAGTCTTGCCAACTTTATTACTGCCATAGGCATAGCCCATGGAAACGGTTGTGAGGTCACCAAACATATCCTGGCTGACTGAAAATGAAATAGTATCCGCAAGAAAATCATTTTCCTTACTGTTAGTATAGCCCAGGCTGATCAGGGTTTTGTGTTGCAGGTAATCAAGGGTAAATGAATTTTCTACCCGTTCTTCCTCATAACGGCTGGCACCAAGAATAACCTCAACATCGATAGAAGCCGAACTGATAGTATCGACGTAGTACTTGGCCGAGGCGGAGAGACTGTCTGTAATAGATTTTCGTACCAGTACTGCCGGCCCGCTGATATTGATACCACCTCCATCATATGAATGGTACAGTGCATCGGCACGTTCAACCGGCAGCACAGCCCCCCGTGCTGGCTGACTTGCCAGCAGTAATAACAGGCTGAACAGTAACAGAGCTCTAGTTACAGCCACAGCCACCCCCGGAGCCACCTTCTGCACCCCTGGCGCCTTCACGTGCCTGCAGAACGTGGTGGATATATCCCTGGGATAATGGATCTTCACTAAAACTCATGATTGGATCGGCAAGATTAGCCCGCTCATAGGGTTTTACCCAGGGTTCGATGCTGCAGCCAGTAAGACTGGCATAAACAAGTACTAAAAGTAATAATCTTTCTATCATGATTATTCTCGTAACAGTTTACGGATCTGTTTCTTGTAACTGTTTTCATAACCCGGCTTGTAGCCCTTGTGCATAAAACGCATATTACCATTGCGATCAATGATCACCGTTGTCGGCATTGCGCTTACCTTGTATAACTTGCTGGTTTTATTGGTGTTATCAAACAGGATCGGAAAACTGACGCGGACATTTTTCAGATAATTCTTTGCCGCAGAGGTATCCTGCTCAACATTAACACCCAGTAGGGTAAAGCCGAGTCGCTTGTATTTTTTATAGATTTTTTCCAGTAGCGGCATTTCCTGGCGGCAGGGTGCACACCATGAAGCCCAGAAGTTAATCATAACAACCTGACCACGAAACTCGGAGAGCTTAAGGTTTTTTCCACTGCGACTTTTCAGGGTAAAGTTAGGTGCCTTGCCACTAACCTGTGATGCCTGAGTCTGAGGAATCATTAACAGTATAGTAAGACTAATAATTGTCAGTGTTTTGAATATAATTTTCATTGTTGCGCCTCTTTTATCCGGGGTTAGAAAAATATAGATACACCAAGGGTAACTTCAAGATTATTGGTGGTTTTGTCTTCAGCAAGAATATCGATATTAAAAATATGATCTCGCACATCAACATGCAGCGCCATCCAGTCTGTGGCCAGTAAACGGAAACCTCCTCCAAGATTAAGAGTAAGCCTGTTACTGCCGGCAAAAGTGGTACTGCCGATACCGGCTATAAGATAGACGGTGCTGTTGAAAGAGGTATTACGGGTTAAAAAAGATTCTCCCGGTAGCAGGTTATAGCCCAGAGAAACATCGTAGTAGAGAATATTGCGCCCGGCTGAATCTACCAGTGGTGAACCACCCGAGAGACGTTCATAACTGGTCAGACCTGCTCGTGACATGCCCAGCGTGGCCTCGACAAAGATATCTTCATTGATATGGTAGGCAAAACGGCCACCACTGACCAGGTTGGCACCAAAATCTTCAACACTAAGCAGCCCCATAAAAAAGCTTGCTTCGAAGTCTTCGGTATCAATTTTATCCAGACGCACTTCACGCCGGGCGACCTCTGGCTGAATAAGCTGTTCTGACTGTATTTTTAACGGTGAGACTTTCTCCTCAACTGCGTAGCTGGCAGAGGAAAGCATCATCGTGATAACTATTGTTAGTTTTGATGGCTTTAAAAGAAAAAGCCGAAGCCAATATGCCATGATGCAAGTTCCTCGTTACTGTTTCGACTCTGAAAGATCAGGTATTTCCTGAGATCGGCACGTAAAATAAAGCGTCTTGTCAGGTACATTTTAAACCCGAAGCCGACATTGGCGGCGAAGTCAGTTTTGTCTTTTAGTTGTGAAAGGGTTGAGCTGACCGATGTCTGTATTATGCCGGTACCAATGGTAAAATAAGGGGACATCCACCACTCTGGAAAAGGCTGTTGTACCAGGTTTACTCCAATCAGCATACGGCTGGAGAATATTCCCAGTACCTGTGAAAAGGAAACTTCAGCTGAAAAACTTTGATTGAAAGAGTAAGCAGATGAAATGTTCATCATTGCCAGGCCGCCAAAATTGCCGCCATTCATACTCATTTCCCATTGATGGTCGAGATAATTTTCCCGTGTTATGTCTTTTATCTCAACCTTAACATTATCCAGGGTCAGGGTTTTTGCCAGCTGAGAACGATGTACCCAGCCTTCATGTTGCTTGCGGTCCCGTACCAGGTACCAGCTGGTGCGTTTCTTGATAACGAGGATTGTTTCCCCCCGTTTGATGACATGAAAGATGGGATAACCGGGACTGGCACCGGTATGCATTTCAAGGTAAGGGTCGGCAACTTTTACTTCCTGGGCAGGCGTGGAGGCGGCTGCGAAAGATAGAATCGCATTTTGCAGGAAAATCAGTATTAACAGGTAAAGTCGCATGGGTTAGTTCACCAGCTTTTAGTGGGATAAAAAAGCTGATACATCTTTCCTTAAAATTATTATCTATTCACTGCCGTAATAATTTTTATTCTAACAGGGAATAACTGCCTTAATAAAATATGCCTGCCAATACTGCTGGCAGGCTCCATTAGTTAGTTGGAACATTAGCATCAAATGGATCATTATAATACTGTCCACCGATATCCAGCCATTCTGTAATCAGTTTCAGTTCTGATTGTGTCAGCATGGTACTGTGTCCCTGTGTATCCACGGGCACATTACCGTCATTATTTAAATCCTGCCCGGTCATCATTTCCATAAACAGGCTGGCTCTAGCTCCTGCAGTGGACATGGATGGGAAGCGGGTCTGGGATGGATCCGGAACCAGTTCCTGATCCGGGATGCCGTCATTATTGGCATCGATGGTTGGGACAATGTCCTGTAAAATCATGATGTCTGCGCCGGTTGCATCCTGGCCGTTGTCTTCAAAGAACAGTTCACGGTATGACGTCATGTGATCAGCATTTTGATCCGAGGCGTTACTGGTTAATTCCAGTTGTGCCGCATTGAGATGGTTCAGATTCGTCGCGGTGTGACAGGAAATACAGGAACCGGCTGCGCGTGCTTTCTCCCAGATGGGTTGAATATGCTGTGGATAGTTAATCACGATCCGACAATAAGTAAAGCTGGAGATGGTCGTGTTATAACCATTGGCACAGGCATTAGCGGTCGAGGTGCCT
>JALUTJ010000241.1 GCA_027057985.1 Chromatiales bacterium | reverse complement strand
TGCTTTGATTTCGTGCAGGGCATCTTCACGGAAACGGGCGGCTGAATAGGCCTCGGCTGGATCGGCAATATCGATGAGGCGATGCGGGGCCAGTGCCAGTTCTGCCGCATCCGGCTTGGCCGCGCCGATATCCAGGCCGCGGTAAACCATGGCCGAGTCCACGCTGATCAGCTCCAGCGGAAAATGCTGACTCAGGTAAATAGCAAGATCGGTTTTACCCGAGGCCGTCGGCCCCATCAGGCAAATAATTTTTTTCTTCCCCTCTGCCATTAGCGGCTAAACCACCGGGCAAAATCATCACTGCTTAACTGGTGATAATGCACCTCCGGCTCGGCAAGCTCTTTTTCTTCCAGCTCGCGCAGCAGGCTGTTCCATTCATCCGGATCATCCGCCACGGCTTCCTCAAGCATGATATCGAGCAAGGCCGTACGCAGTTCGATGCCGGGCTCAATTTGCTGAAGATATTTTTCGACTGCCTCGCGAATATCACTGTGCTGCAACATGGCGGGCACCTGTCGCACCATCACGGCTTTTTCACCCAGTTGATCCAGTTCAAAGCCCAGTTGTGAAAGTGGGGCCTGGTATTGTTGCAGCCAGTCTGCCGCCGGCTGTTCAATCGCAACACTAAAGGGAATCAATACCGGCTTACTCACTATCCCGGTTTCGGATGCCAGCGCCTGTTCCATGCGTTGCTGAAAAAGCCGTTTACGAAGCGGATCAAGCTGAATCACCAGCAGGCCCTGCTGGTTTTGCGAAAGCAGGTAGCGGTTTTCAAACAGCGCAATCCCCTGCCCCAGCTGTGTATCGATATATTCCGATGATTGCAGCCTGTGCGCGGATGATGCCGCATAGGTTGTGGCCTGTTCCTCAACAAAATGATGCGCTGCAGGACGGTAGTTACCGGCATTAAAAGCTGGAAACGACGCTTTAGTTGTGACTGCTGGCTGTGTGCTTCCCTGCTGTGATAGCGCATCGCGCAGGCTGTAAAACAGGAAGTCATGCACCAGCCTGCCCTGACGAAAACGCACTTCCGACTTGGCCGGGTGCACATTCACATCCACCTGCTCGGGTTCCATTTGCAGGTTGAGCACGTAAACCGGGTAACGACCGGGATAGAGACTGTCCTGAAAAGCCTGCCTGACGGCATGGGTGATCAGCTTGTCGCGGATCATGCGGCCATTGACGAAAAAATACTGCATGTCCGACTGGCTGCGCGAAAATGCCGGCCCGGCTATCCAGCCACTTAAACTCAAACCGGCATTATCATAATCCAGCTCAAACGCGGCATCGACAAACCCTTTGCCCAGTAAACGGGACAGACGCTGCAAGCGACTTTGTGCGCTGTTTGCCACGGGCAGCGAAAATACCTGGCGCTGGTTATGTCGGAAAGAAAAGGCGACATCGAAACGCGCCAGTGCAAGCCGCCGCACCACATCTTCAATATGACGAAACTCGGTACGTTCAGCTTTTAAAAATTTACGTCGTGCCGGAGTATTATAAAAAAGGTTGTGCACTTCCACCGTGGTGCCCGGTGGATGCGAGGCCGGTTTCAGGTCCTGCTGTAAAGAACGTATGCTCCAGCCAGACTCGCCAATGGATGAGGTCATGACCATTTCACTGACCGAGGCAATACTGGCAAGTGCCTCACCCCTGAACCCCATACTACGAATATTCACCAGGTCATCCAGTGAATAAATCTTGCTGGTGGCATGTGGGCTAAGCGCCAGCGGCAGTTCATCACGGGGAATACCACAACCATTATCGCGGATACGTATCAGGCGAGTGCCACCAGCCTGGATATCAATCTCAATCTGGGTTGCAGCTGCATCCAGGCTGTTTTCCAGCAGTTCCTTGACCACCGAAGCCGGGCGTTCCACCACTTCGCCAGCGGCAATCTGGTTGGCAAGCTGCGGCGGTAAAGGCTGGATTGCTTTTCTGGTTCGTGGTGAAAGTTGCATGCGACAAGCTTACCGCATGTGGCTGTCGGGCTAAATACCCGGGATACGATTCCACGCAACGACACAGAGCAAAAATATAAACGCAAAGAACGCGGAGACGCAGAGGACACAAAGTTTATTACCGGCCATTCATTCGGAAAATCTCGATTCGCGACACGCTATGCGCCATCCCTGGCCGCTCGACGATTGCCGTCCTGGCAATCGACGGTCGCTTATCGAGTTTTCCTTCTGAATAGCCTGCTCCTCTGCCTCTTTGTGGTGAAAATAATTCTAAAAAAATTTTGCGACCTTGGCGTCTCTGCGGTGAATCTTTTAGTTGCTGTACAGGTTTAGATAGCGGGGATGCGCAGGGTCTTGCCAACATGCAGGGTATCTCCCCGCAGGTTATTGGCACTACGAATACTGGCCAAAGAGACACGGTATTTTTGCGCAATACCACTTAAGGTTTCACCACGACGAATACGATGCTTGCGATCGCGCATGGCCAGCAGAGTACCAGGCACCGGGTTACTACGGAAGTAGGCCCGGGTACCGTTAAAAATGGCTTTAGCCAGCGCACGCTGGTGACGACGGCTGCGTAACTTGCGCTCTTCTTCACGGTTGGAAATAAAAGCGGTCTCAACCAGGATAGAAGGCCGCCCCGCTTTCAGTACCCGGAAGCCCGCCTGTTCCACGGTTTTTCTGTGCAGGTGGTTCACATGTTTTAAATCATGCAACACCTTGCTTGCCAGTTTATGACTGTCTTCCAGGGTCGAATTTTTTACCATATCGGCAAGCACCATATTCAACAGATCATCATTAGTACTGCTAACACCACCATTGAGGTCGGCACTGTTCTCACTGTCGGCAAGAAAACTGGCCAGACTGGAACTGGCGCCACTTTCCGAGAGTATATAGACCGAGGTGCCATGGGCCTTGCCGTTTTTAAAGGCATCAGCATGGATGGAAATAAACAGATCCGCCCCTGCCTGCTGTGCCTTTTTAACCCGGTTTTTCAGGCTGATATAATAATCACCCTTACGAATCATTACCGGCCTCATTCCGCGTTGCCTTTTAATCAGCCGTTCCAGTTCTTTGGCAATTTTCAGTACCACGTCTTTTTCCCGGGTTCCACGTGGACCGGTCGCACCGGGGTCTTCACCACCGTGCCCGGCATCAATGGCAATAACAAGATCACGAGCCTTTTTAGGTGAACGATATACCGAGCGTTTCACCACGGTTTTTTTCGCTTTACTGGCATCGAATAAATCCACCACCAGCCGGTTGCCATAATTACCATGGGGACGAAGAACGAAACTTTTTGCCTTAACGGGATTTTTCAGATCCAGCACCACGCGCAGACCATCCTTACCCCGGCGGGCATAGCGGATCTTCTTGATACGGGATTCATTATAACTGACAGAAGGCAGCGCACCGCTGACACGGGTATCTTTTAGATCTATCACGATCCGGTCGGGCTGATACAGGGTGAACAAACTGTGTTGTACCGGGGCATTGAGGTCGAAAACCAGGCGGGTATTGTCCGGTGCAGGCCACATGCGCAGGCCAAGCACCTCGGCAGCCTGTGCCATATTCGAGAGCAATACTGCCATAACGGCAAACAACATGCTGGAACGAAACGCCTTTGAAAACACCTGGATACCCCCTTTACCCGTGTATTATGCCTAATAATGGATAAAAACAAGGACAGAATCAAGTATTTTTCTATATTTTTTAGTGAGATAGCTCAATTATCTAGAATGAATCGAGATAACGGCAAGCTGCCTGAGTCGGATTATCCCTTTTCGCTGATTTCCAGCTCGACTTCCCGCCCCTTCTCGGTATTCGAATGTAACTCAAGTTCCCTGCCTTTTTGCTGATAACTCAGCTGGATTTCTAGGTCTGGCTCTGCCAGCCAGCCTTCACCCCGCTGTGGCCATTCCACCAGGCACACCGCATCCCCGGCAAAATAATCCCGGCCCCCAAGGTATTCCAGTTCTTCTGCGTCGCCAAGGCGATAAAGGTCAAAATGAAAAACATGCTGAAGCTGAAAGGGATTATGTGAGGAAGTGCTGACATCATAGTCTTCCACCAGGGTGTAGGTTGGGCTTTTTACCTTGCAACCGGGGAGAAAGGTTTGCAGGAAACCCCGCACCAGGGTGGTTTTGCCGGCACCAAGATCACCATAAAGATAAATATGCAGTCCCGGCCGACAGGCCATCGCCAGCTTGCGTGCAAAATCCAGGGTTGCCTGTTCATCAGCAAGAAACATGGGGCGTGTTACAGGGTATTTACCAGACGACGAATGGAAGGCATCAGGTCACTGGCCAGCAGTCCACGCTCTCCGGCCCCTCTGGCCGCTGCATCACCCGCCATAGCATGCAGGTAAACGCCTGTGCGTGCAGCATCGGCCTGGGAAAAGCCCTGTGCCAGCAGACCGGCAATAATGCCACTGAGAACATCACCCATGCCGGCCGTGGCCATGCCCGGGTTGCCCTTGTCGCAAAGATATACCTGTTCCTCGCTGGCCACCAGGGTGCCATTGCCCTTGAGCACTGCGGTGCCCCCGTATTTCTCCAGCAGCAGTTTC
>JALUTJ010000240.1 GCA_027057985.1 Chromatiales bacterium | reverse complement strand
AACATCATATCCCAGCGCTGCTGCGGTAGATGCAAGAATAAACGGTGGGTAACCCCAGTCCAGGGTGCCCTTGGTGGCAATAATCGCCAGTTTCTTTTCACTCATAGCCTTGTCCTTCCTGATATTAGTTGACGGTAAAATACCGAATAGGACAAATTTTGTATGGATTAGAAGGGAAGTTCAGTGCGTTTTCGCACATAAAAAGGGATTTTGTTACAAATTTGTTATCGGGAACAGGCCGAAATTACCCCAAATTGTATTTAGGCCAGATCTTTTCGCACCTTACCCTTGCCCAGTGAAACCAGGTGCAGAGTATGCTTGCAAACAAGATGAATTTTGCCCCGCGCCAGCTGGATACAGCGCTTATGTTCAAAATCCTTGAGAATACGGCTGATCATTTCCCGCGTGGTGCCCAGTTCATCCGCCACGTCGCTATGTGTTACCTTGATAGGACGGCCGCAGGAACGCTCGAACTGTTCATTGAGCCAGCAGGCCACGCGTAGATCCAGCCGATCAAAGGCAAAACCAGAGATCAGGTCGGCCATCTGCGCCAGGCGCCCGGTCAGGGTACGCAGTACGTAATTGCGAAAACTGGTCGATTCATCCAGGGCTTTCTTAAAGGCGCTACGACTGATCAGCAGGCCACGCATCGGCTTTTCACTTCGGGCAATAATCGGGTAATTACTGCCATCGACCAGGCTATTGAGATTGTGTATACAGAGTTGTCCCGGCTCTACCCGGTAAAGCGTCACTTCACGTCCCTCGCTGGATTCCTTGAAAACCCGGATACAGCCTTCAATGATCAGCATGAAGTATTCACAAACCATATTTTCATGAAATAGAACGGTGCGAGCGGGAATTTCCTGTAATTTAGCACCCGCCAGCATTTCCCAGCACTGTGCATCGGCATTTTCCGTAAGATCAGGATAGTCCAGCAATAATGCCTTGAGATCGGCAAAATTACTTTCTGGCTGAGCAGGCTGTATCGGTTGTACAACACTCATGATTTACCCTCGGTAACCCAGTTTTCAGGAAAATACATTTCAAACGAAAAAGGATAATAGATCGACTGATTCTTAAATTCTAGGTTATGCTGGCACAAAATCAACCTCCGTCAGTTATCCGGTACAGGAATGGCTATCTTTTAGAATCACTCTAAAAAATAAAAAACCCCGTAGCTGGAGTCAGGTACGGGGTTTTTGTCAGCATCTGCTTATGCAGCAATTACATAAACAACGTGATGTCCGATTCGCCGGCAAATTCAAAGAACAATGCTGCACCACCGAATTCAACGCCATCGATGAAATCGGTCGGACTCATATCGAACAGATCCACTGTCATCTGACAGGCAATCATACGTACTTCGGCTTCCTGGCAAACTTCACGCAGTTCTTCCAGGCTGGCCACGCCTTTTGATTTCATCTTGTTTTTCATCATCATGGTCATGACGCTTTGCATGCCGGGAATCGCCGTTCCCAGTACCGGGAACCACTTGTCCATCGCCATTGGCATTGGCATGCCCGGGTTACCCAGCGGGCTGACCTGTACATTGATCTTTTTCTTCAGTAACTGTAAACCGTAGAAAGTAAAGAAGATTTCAACATCATATCCCAGCGCTGCTGCGGTAGATGCAAGAATAAACGGTGGGTAACCCCAGTCCAGGGTGCCCTTGGTGGCAATAATCGCCAGTTTCTTTTCCGACATAGTATTCACCTCACATAGTACCTTACTCTTAGGTAAGACTCGTTTTATTATTTTTTGTTCACTTTTTAAACAAAAAAGCCAGTTAAACTTGAGTTTAACTGGCTTTCAGGAAAAAACTAATCTTAGTTTTTCTTCATTAAAAAGACGAATTTACCGCCTTCTTCTTTTGATTCCATCAGCTCATTACCAGTTTGCTTGGCAAAAGCTTCGAAATCCTTAACTGCACCGGGGTCAGTTGCAATGATGTGCAGTACCTGACCTGCTGACATACCTGCTAATGCTTTCTTGGCACGCAGAATAGGAAGTGGGCAGTTTAAACCGCTTGCATCGAGTTCTTGATCGAAATCAGCCATTGATCTCTCCTGAAATTAAAATTAAACACAAAATATTATTGCTGAGCGTATTAGCAAACAATATATTACTTATATGTCATGTAGGATTATAACACAACAAAAAATCACAAAATCCTGCGGATTTATCCTTTGTTACCTTCTAAATCAGGCATATATAATAGTATAATTTTAGCGCATTTTAGCCGTGTTAGTCCGTAGCCAGGTACTGGTTTTATGAACAGAAAAAATGGAACCCGGCCATAGATACAGCATCTTACTATTACATTTTTTACAAAAATATTATCATTACATGCCCTTACGCCTGATTTTCATATTCCTGCTATGTTTGCCCGTTCAGCTGGTTAGCGCCAGCTCAATCGAGCTCCCGGATATTGGCGACAACGCAGGTGCGGTTTCCCCGGCTGAAGAATTTCGCACCGGTGAAGCGGTAATCCGCAATATCCGGCGTGCCGGTGGTATCCTCGACGACCCGTTGGTACAAAGTTATCTTGAAGAACTGAGCTTTCGGCTTGTGGCCTCGAACCAGGGCGACCAGCTGTTTCACTTTTTCCTGATCAAGGATATGGATATCAATGCCTTTGCCCTGCCCGGCGGCTTTATCGGTATTAATGCCGGTCTGATCCTGTTAACAAAAAATGAGAGTGAACTGGCCGGAGTCATTGCTCATGAAATCGCCCACGTCACTCAGCGTCATTTTGCCCGGCGTACAGAAGAAACCACCAGCAATATCCCGGTTCTTGCTGCCATGATTGCCGCCATCATTCTCGGCAGCCAGGATGAGCAGGTAGGTCAGGCTGCCCTGGCCACGGCAATTGCCGGAACTGCACAGAAACAGCTTAATTTTACCCGCGCCAATGAAAAAGAAGCCGATCGCATTGGTATCAGCCTGCTGATTAAATCCGGCTTCGATCCCCAGGGTATGGCCGATTTCTTTGAGAGCATGGGAAAACGTGCCCGGCTTTACGGTGATGGTGTGCCGGAGTTTTTACGCACCCATCCGCTCACCCCCGCCCGGATTACAGATGCCCGCGATCGCGCTAACCAGTATCCTCAAAAACAGGTCACCAGTTCATTATCCTATTACCTGCTCCGTACCCGCCTGCAGGTACTTGCCAGCGATAACCCGGCTGAACTGGTGAAAGATTTTCAACAGAGACTGCAAAGGGGCAATTACCAGAACCGGGAATCCACCCGCTACGGCTATGCACTTGCCCTGCTGGCAGCAAAAAAGTATGACAGAGCCCTGAAACAGACACGGCTTCTGTTAAAAAAACGTGCTACCTCGATGAGTTACGGTATTTTAAAAGCGCGTATTGAAACTGAGGCCCGGCAATACAACCGTGCTATCAAAACCTATAAAAAATTACTGGCAATTTATCCCAACAATAAAAGTATTACTATTTTCTACAGCAAGACCCTGATCGCTGCAGGAAAGATCCGGGCCGCAAATAAAATTTTACAACAACAGGTATCTCCAACGGTACGAATTCCCGTTTTATATCAACTGCTTGCAAAAACCCAGGCCCGACTGGGACAGCCTGCCTACAGTCATCAATCACTGGCAGAATATTATTACCTGCTGGGACAGAATCATGAAGCGATCAAGCAACTCGAGCTTGGTCTAAAACAGGTCAGGGATGATTTTTATCTCACCTCCCGCCTTGAGGCTCGCCTGCGTGAATTGAAAAATGAGCAACAACAACTCGCCATGCTTAAAACACATGATTGATAACGGGTTATTCGATTAACATTAAACAATATAAGAATACCCTAATAAACTTAAAGTCACACTGAACACTTGCGCTATAACTTTACATCTGTAATGCTATGCACAAGTAGTGTGTAACACCTTTCGTTTATGCTCTGCCTAAAAAAAATGCTTAAGATTGAGCATAAAATAAACAATAATATTCTTAAATAATATTAAAACTTAAGACTTGTACAACGAGGAGGAGATCATGCGGAAACCCGCCAAGTTCCTAACTACAGCAAGTGCAATTTTAATGCTTTCTGGTGCCGCGATCATTGCGCCTACCGCCGCTATGGCAGTAGATGCAGATCTTGCAGCGAAAGGCAAAAAAATTGCTGAAAACCGTAAGAAAGGTAATTGCTTTACCTGTCACTCATACAAGGGCGCACACCTGGCTGGTAATATCGGTCCAGCACTCAATGGTGTCAGCAAGCGTAAATCACGTCAGCAAATCTATGACCAGATCTACGATGCAACCAAGGCTAACCCATACACAGCTATGCCTCCTTTCGGCAAATATGAAATCCTCAGCAAAGATGAAATCAATGCTGTGACTGAATGGGTATTAACCCTTTAATTTCATTTCCGAATTGATAATAAAAAATTTTTTGGAGAATCTAATAATGCAACGTAGAACTTTCATGAAAGGCACACTGGCCGCAGGCGGTGTTGCTGTTGCTGTCAGCGCGGGTTTACTGAGCCCACGTGCAGTCCTGGCCGCA
>JALUTJ010000239.1 GCA_027057985.1 Chromatiales bacterium | reverse complement strand
CAGCCATCCGGCGCAAAACCAATAGCGAAAATTTTGGCAATTTCACCGCTAAGACCGCGCTGCTTTAAATAATCCACGGCCTCGGCCGCATCAGGATGCTGGCGCAGCTGCTGCTGGTAAAACTGATCTGCCTGCTGCATCAGGGCGTAAAGATCGGTCTGCTGTTTTTTCTGTGCCGGATCCGGACGCTGGCCGCCCTCGTAGGGCACTTCCAGCCCCTGGCTGCGTGCCAGTTCCTCGATGGCCTCGGGAAAACTCAGGTGCTCGTATTCCATCAGAAAGCCAACCGCAGTGCCATGCGCCCTGCAGCCAAAGCAGTGGTAGAACTGCTTGTTCTGGCTCACGGTAAAGGAGGGTGTTTTTTCATCGTGGAACGGGCAGCAGGCCATATATTCACGGCCTTTTTTCTTCAATGGCACCCGCGAATCAATCACCTCGACGATATCGACGCGGTTTAGCAGATCATCAATGAATTGTTGTGGAATACGCCCAGCCATAGGCCAAGTTTACCGCTGATTTGACACGGAGAGTAAATTTTTCGAACAAACTTCCAGGATATTCAGCTGGAAATATTCTACGATACGGTATTTTAAAGCAGAGAAAAATTTTTCCGGAAGCGGATTATAGACTGGAGTAGATTCTACTACTTGAGCCTGTATTCAGAGATATTTGATGGAATTTCATTGTTATTATGACTGGAAACAGTTGCCACAAAGTGCCACTGCTATTTTTGCGCAGGCGGAAAAAAACAGTATTTTTTTATCCCGCCCATGGTTTGAAACTCTGGCAGCCTCTATCCCTTCAGACCAGACCCTGCTCCTTGCCTGTGTCGAGGAAAATGAGAACTTGCTGGCGCTATTGCCGTTAGTAAAAAATAAGGCCGGTAACTATCATGCCCTTAAACATCGATATACCCCGCGTTTCAGCCTGTTGCTGAGTGATGAAAAACAGGAACAGGTGCTAAGTTGCCTGGCCCGTGGGCTTGCCGGGTTACCTGTTTCAATCATGCAGCTGGAGCCGGTACTTGAGGGTGATAACGGGGTCGATGCTTTTCAACAGGCACTGCAACAGGAGAATTTTTACTGTGGCCGATCCTTCCGGCACTTTAACTGGATTTATCGGTTACAGGGTAAAAGATATGCCGAATACATTGCAGAGCGACCTGCGCGCTTAAAAAACACGATAGTACGCAAGCAACGTAAACTGCAACGAGAGCACGGTTGCGAGTTTCGAATGTATATAGGTAATGATGTACCTGCTGCTATGCCGGATTATTATGCGCCGTACACGGCAAGCTGGAAGGCGAATGAACAGTACATGGAATTTCTCGATAATATGGTTGAGGTATTTTCCCGGCAGGGCTGGTCTAGACTCGGCGTGCTTTATGTAAAGAAACAGCCGATAGCAGCACAACTCTGGTTCGTGCACGAGGGTAAGGCAAGCATCTTCAGGCTGGCTTATGATGAGGCCTGGAAAAAATATTCCCCGGGCTCGCTGTTAACCCGTTATATGATGGAATACGTGATTGATATCGACAGGGTTGATGAAATCGATTTTCTTACCGGCAACGATGCCTATAAACAGGACTGGATGACAGAACGCCGGGAGTACCAGGCTTTAATCTGCGAGAAAAGGATAAAACCGGTTTCAGTTTATAAAAGGGTCATATCCCGGATAAAATCTATATTCAATCATCGGATATAAATAATTGTGTAGCTACTGGTTTAAAAAATATATCTGATATTATGTAAATGGAGGCTATCCAGCTATTGCCGATCAAGACACGCCGTGAATACATCCCTGTAGGCTCGGGCGCCGCTCTCCCTGCGGCCCACGGTCTTGATCGACAACAGCTTTCTGCCTCTTGTGAGCCAACCATAAAAAATTATTTATATTGTGTAAATAATAAAAGTCAGTAAGGGGATAACTATGCCACATATTATTATTGAGTATCAGCAGCAGGTTATCAAAGAGTCAGAGGTGGATAGCATGTTACTAGCCATTCACAGGGCCATTGCCGATAGTGGCCTGTTCAGGGCAAACCAGGTAAAAACACGGGCGTATCCTTTTGCCCATTTTAGCAATGCGGGTGAGCAAGATCCCTATGTTCATATTCAGGCACGGATCAAATCGGGACGTGATAATGATAATAAAAAACAGCTGGCAGAAACCATACTGGCTGGTTTTGAAAATCTCGATATCGAGGCATCGGTGATTACCGTGGAAATTATCGATATGGATCGGGAATCCTATGGAAAATATATTCCAGGAGCTTAATTCATGACGAAAGCGCTGACAGGTAAAAAATACAGACTTGCTGGCATGACGCTTGAAGTTATTGCCGACGAGGGTGAGCAGTGGAAAATACGTAATACGACGACGGGCGAGACGATTTATATGAAAAAGTCCGTGCTAGATAAGGCAATTCGTTTTGGTCAGGCAGAAGAAGTCGGATAACACTGATTTTTTACGCCTTCATTGTCCCATTGACTCTGTTCTGATCCTGAATTCAGAAATGGTGATTAACCATGATTTTGTAACAGCGCCATTATCTCCCGCTCGGCCTCTTCCGGGCTGCTCCAGGTATCGGGGCGGATGCCTTCAAAGATCAGGTTGGCGACCGTCTTGCACAGGTACTTGCCGTTGGGGAGGTCGTCGATAGAACTCTCAAAAATAACATAAACGTCATTGAAGTGTGGGTAGTCGGGTAGGGAACTCATTAGGGGTGGTTCGATTTTACCTTCGGCCAGCAGGGTTTTAAGCTGTTCCAGCTCCGGGATCATGCCCTGTTCGTGCTCGCTCAGTGGCCGGTTGGCGTGCTTTAACAGGTTGATAAGGGCGTCGATCATGTGGATGGCATAGGGATAGTAGGGTGGCTTGAGGAGTAAGGAACCTTCTTCAGTAAGTGAGATTAAACGGTTCATATAAATCTCGACTTCTTCACGCACCTTGTCTTCTGAGCTGGCCAGATGGCAGATGTCACCATTGGTGTAGATATAAAGCAGGGAGGCGAGCATGCCCCTGTCCACCGGTAGGGGCAGGTCATGATTTTCAGCCCGTTCCCTGAGCCATTTGAGCTGGGTGATCATTCGCCCTTCGGGGGTATCATCGGTCTGCTCGAAGGGCTTGAGAATGCCGTTTAGCAGAATATTGCAGTTTTCGATAATGTCCTGTCGCTGTTCTTCGGTATTGGGCATGGTCTGTCCTATAGTTTACTGAGTATGGCCGGGTTAGCCGTTATTTGTGTGCCACCACCGGGCATAATCTTGCCAAGCATACCCGTGGTATAACCGCTTTTATCGGTATATTGAACAAGCTCCCGCGCCTTGACAATACGGGACTGAACCACGGTGGTGGTTTCGGTCACTTCGACGCTGGTGATATCAGAAGCACGATTGTAGCAGGGTAAGGCCAGGTAATTTTTCACGCCTTCCTTGTCCCATTGCACCTTTTTGTAAAATTTTGCCTGCACGTTTTTGAACCCGCCTTCATCCAGCCAGTAAGCGGAGTTCTTGATATTTTTTTGCCGGCCCTGGGTGCCAAAACCATAGAGCTTATCACCAGGCTGGAGTTGTTTGGTGGTGAAATTATTACCAGAGTTAACTATTTGCTTGATTTTCTTACCATCCCATCCCTGCTTTTTAAGTGCTCGTACAGCAGTTTTCTCATCCTCCGCCAGATTATCCATATCCACCTCTTTGGTGGTTTTAAAGGAATTATCCTTGACCTCCACCTTGTCCCATTCCTGGTTGTGCAAGCCGTCCATGGGCCCCGGGCCAAGGCCGGCCCTGCGATTGCCCACGTCGTTTTCTGTGATGTCGACGATCTCTTCGACTTTGGCGGGTTTGACAACAGGCTGCCGGGTGATGAGCATTTTACCTTCCGTGATCTGTTCGGCAAGTTTTTTGATGAGTCTGTCCCTGTCCCAGGCATCGGGCCGGGCCCTTCGGTCACCTTCCTGTATCAGAAGGCCAAGGCGGGTTTCGTCCAGCTCGAACGGCTGGAGAAAGGCCCGGGCTTCATCTATGCTGTTGAAGCCTTTTACGGACGGTTTTTCCAGCAGTACAACACTGGCGTGGCGTATCTGGTAAATGACATCGTCCTGCTTTAAGGTTCGGCTGGCTGCGTCAACCTGGCTGATTTCAGGCGGGATAACGGGCAGAACCCGGTATGACTGGTAAAGCAGTAACCGGCTGGCTTCCCACTTTAGTTCATTTTCAGTAACACGGTGCATTCCCTTGTTCGCAATGATTCGCTGCCAATAGCCTGCTGGTACATGCAAACTTTCAACAAAGCGGCGGGTATATTCAAGGTTTCGGAAGTTCAGTGGCTCAATGCCACAGCCTGGATCATAGTAACGCGCTGGAATAAGAATGTAATGGTGGCGGAAACTGTCACGAACGATATTCTGATAAAACATAGCCTCTTCCATGAAGTATGAATAAAGATGAAATTTCTCTGCTCTGGTTGTTACTTATGATACATGCTGGTGGAAGGTTTTTTTAAGTATGATTTCACTAATTAGACCATAACAAATGTAGTATGTGAT
>JALUTJ010000238.1 GCA_027057985.1 Chromatiales bacterium | reverse complement strand
TTACGTCCGGGTCGGGCTTCACGCTTGCCATAAAGATGCAGTTTCACATTGGGATACTGTAACAGTTTCATCCAGTCCGGTGCATGGCCGTTATGCCAGATATCACCGAGCATATTGATCATTACCACCGGGGACAGCAGGCGGGTATCGCCCAGTGGCAGGCCGCAGATAGCGCGTACCTGCTGTTCAAACTGATCGGTGACGCAGGCATCCAGTGTATAGTGACCGCTGTTATGCGGTCGCGGGGCAATTTCATTGACCAGCAGTTCACCATTAGAGATAAAAAATTCCACCGCCATTACACCAACATAATCGAGTGCATCGGCAATACGGGTGGCCATCGCGGTAACCTGTTTTTCCTGTTCGCCATTGATGCGTGCCGGTACCACGGTAACATCGAGAATACCGCCCTCGTGCACGTTCTCCGAAACCGGATAGGTCATGACCTCACCTTCGAGTCCCCGCGCCAGCACCACGGAGACCTCGATATCCAGCGGCATGCGCTTCTCCAGTACACAGGCTTCCTGTTGCAGTGCCTGCCAGCCCCTGTCGGCATCGTCAGCGGAGTTGATCGAAAACTGCCCCTTGCCGTCATAACCAAAACGCGACACCTTGAGGATCGCCGGGGTGCCGATTTCTTCAATGCCGTTTTTCAGATCCTGCAGTGAATGGATGACCACGAACGGGGCGGTAGGAAAACCGTTATCTCGCAGGAAGTTTTTCTCGTGAATTCTGTCCTGGGTAATGGTGACAGCCTGGGCACCCGGCCGTACCGGGCCGCTTCTGGCCAGGATTTCCAGTGAGCTGGCCGGAACATTTTCAAACTCGGTGGTGACGGCGTCACAGGTGCTGGCAAGGTAATCCAGCGCGGTCTGGTCATCGTAACTGGCACAGACATGGTCGGTGGCCAGTTTACCAGCTGGACTTTCCCTGTCCGGATCGAGCACGATAACCTCGTAGCCCATGCTACGCGCCGCCATGGTGAACATGCGGCCGAGCTGGCCGCCACCGAGCATACCGAGTGTGCTTGCCGGGAGAATCTTCATACTTTGGGCAGTTTCATGGCGCGTACTTTGGTACGCTGTTTTTTACGGAAGGTATGCAGTTTTTTGGCAGATTTTTCGTCATGGTTGGCCAGCATGGATACCGCGAACAGGCCGGCATTGGCGGCACCGGCTTCGCCAATGGCAAAGGTGGCAACCGGGATACCACGTGGCATTTGCACGATTGAAAGCAGGGAATCCAGGCCTTTCAGGGCGCGGGAGGTGACAGGTACACCCAGCACCGGGACGATGGTCTTGGAGGCAATCATACCGGGCAGATGCGCGGCCCCGCCGGCACCGGCAATAATTACCTGGATACCACGTTCGGCAGCGGTTTCGGCGTATTCGAACATGGCATCTGGGGTGCGGTGAGCCGAAACCACTTTGGCTTCGTGCGGGATACCAAAATCTTTCAGCACTTCGCAGGCCTTGCTCATGACCTTCCAGTCACTGTTGCTGCCCATGACCACGCCGACAACTGGCTTTTTCATGATGGAGTTTCCTGTTTCGGGACACGCTGTCCGTTAAAAATCGTCAAAGGGGGAGATTTTACCAGTTTCCATCGTTGATGCCACTTTCTGTGCCTGCTTTTCACCCAGTTCCCAGGCCTGCAGCATGGCCTGCTCCAGCCCGGGTTGTTCGGAAAAATCATGGATGCCAAGTTGCTGGCGGGCAATTTCCAGCAATGCGGCCATTTTCTGAGCCTGGTGCCAGGCCGCTTCAAAGGCCGGGATATCGAGTTGTCCGTCCTCGATATACTCGCTGACCAGGCCCTCGGCATCGGTAAATTGCAGCGGTTCGGCCTGTAGCATCTCGTATTCATAAGAATAGAGATCGTAATCATTGGCCGTTGCCAGCAGGGGATAGAAGTCGGGCAGTTTTCCGGCGCTGGACATAAACTTGTTAAGATCAAGCTGCAGCGAAGGCGTATGGCGTTGACCCTTGAAAGAAAATAAAACCGAAACGGTTACCGTATTTTTCATTCTATTTTCCTGTTACAAAAACGGACTTAAGTCGTTAATGACATAAACAGCTTGGGCAGTTTTTCCGGCAGTTTTTCCACGTGATCGATAACCGTGTAGCCATTATCGCCAAAAATATCCGCGATATAATCATCGGCCTTTTTATCCAGGCTGATGCAGTGCGTGTAAATACCATTGACGGCCACTTCTTCTACCGCCTTATGTGCATCTTCTATCAGTAGCCTGTCATCGGTCACATCGATATCGGCCGGTTCACCATCGGTCAGGATCAGCAGTAGTTTCTTATCGGCCTTCTGTCCCTGCAGGTAATGACTGGCATGACGCACCGCCGCACCCATACGTGTGGAGTAGCCGGCCTCGATGGCCGAGAGGCGTGACTTGACGCCATCATCCCAGTGCTCGCTAAAGCCCTTGATATGATGGTATCGTACATTATGCCTTGTATCGGAATGGAAACCGGCGATGGCAAACTTGTCACCCAACTGCTCAATCGACCAGCCAAGCAGGGTAACGGCTTCCCGGCTAAGTTCAAGAATACTCTGGCTACAGCCTTCTGGAATCTCGTGCAACGAGGCCGAGAGATCCATTAATAACAGTACCGCGATATCACGGCCATCATGTTTATGGCTCATATTGATACGTGGGTCGGGTTGTGAACCGCTCTTGAAATCAATCAGGGAACGAATGGCAACATCGAGATCCAGTTCGCTACCTTCTTCCTGGTAACGAATACGCACGTATTGCTGCGGCTTTAACAGGTCGAGGATACGTTTTAGATAATTGGCCAGCGCAGAATGTTTTTCCAGGATGGCATCGATATCTGCGGCTCGACCAGGTGGGTGCAGTGACTCATAAAGGGTTACCCAATCCGGTTTATAACTGCCACTATGGTAGTCCCATTCATGGTAATGCCGTGGGGGTAGTCCTTCTGGTTCCACGGTTTCCTGGTTTTGCGGTTCACTGGTATCATCTTCTGGCTCATCAGCTTCTTCAATATAAATCCACATATGCCGGTTATCATCACGATAGTCGATACGGGTATCATCAAAGTGAACCTTTGGTGAGAGATCAGACTGACGTCGGGTTTTCGCGGTAAAGGAAATCGCCAGGCTCAGCATTTCTGCTGTACTGGAGTCACCCTGTTCAAGTGCCGCATTAAACTTCTCGAGGTATTCAATAATATCCGGGTTAGTATAACCGTGGTTTTCATCCAGTGCCGCGCGTGAAAACAGGGCGAGGCGATGCAGCACACAGGACTCCTGTTCCGGGTTACAGGCAGCTTCATCCGGTATCGGGTGCAAAGCGAGAAAATATTTTTTCATTCCCGGGTACTGGCGAATAATCAGTCGTTCGATACGTGCATCTTCAAAGGTTTCTACCGCAACACGCTGAAACGGAGAAAGATTATCGGCAACCTGGCGTTCGGTCCATACCTTGTGTCCGGCCATGTGTGCCAGGGTGACGCGGTAGCGGTTAATACCTTCCACCTCGTTGATATCATCATAGACATCCGGGATACGCATACCGAGGCTGTCATAATAGGGCTGTGGTTTGCGTAACTCATCAAAACCCAGTGAATAGGGAACGAAATACTCTTCCATCTGCCACATGCTGCGCATATACATATCGAGCTTGCGTTCATTATCGATAAACAGAGTACCATGACGTTCACGTTGAAGCATGGCCTTACTGTCGGCAGATTGCAGGCTGAAATAATCTTTCTGCCGTTCCGGGTTATCTCGGTAGTTATGAACCCCGTAATCAATCCAGTTCTTTAAACCTTCCAGTGAAAGCTGGTTTAACAGGTAAGGTATCTGGCCCAGTAATACCAGGAAGCCCTGGCTGGAATGCGTTTTATGATGCCCATGAACCGACTTGGTGGTTTCTTCCACCATATTGAACAGAATATCAAAGAAATGATGCATCTGTTCCATGCTACCAAGTCGACGTGAAGCCTCTGGCAGGCATTGCATAAATGGTGGAATCGCTTTGCCATTGGGGGAACGTGAAAGATCCCAGACATGCTTTGATACAACCGTGAGAATATCTTCACTGCCAAGGGTAGCCACCATCTGTGGCATTTCTTCCAGGTAGATGGAAACCGGTTCCCAGCCACGACCAATCATACAAATCAGGGAAGCACCAGAGAGGTAATCCTGTATGCCCTGTTCAGACATATTGCGCATGGCATCCTGGATATAATCGTCGAAACATTCCTCGATTTGTTCAAAGCTGCATTTGAGCTTTTCACGATATTCAGGATATTTTGTTGTTACTTCAGTAGTCATTGGCTGTTATTACCGCTGATAAAGAAAAAATCGTGGTTCAGTTATCAGGCAAAAATGCTGTCGATTGAATGAACCAGTGTATCGCGAATATCTTTATCATCCGTAATCGGTGTCACCAGTGCCATGTGACAGGCTTCTTTTGCATCGATGCCGTTATTGATCAGGGTCGCGGCGTAAACCAGTAGACGAGTAGAGATACCTTCGTCCAGACCATGTCCTTTCAAATGACGTGCCGCATGAGCTATCTTCACCAGCTTTGCAGAGAGTTCATTGTCGATGCCGGTTTCCTTAGCAATGATTTCTGCTTCCACGCTGGTATCCGGGTAATCAAAGTCGAGACCGGTGAAACGTTGCTTGGTGGACTGCTTTAAATCCTTCATCAGGCTCTGGTAGCCAGGGTTGTAGGAAATTACCAGCTGGAAATCAGGGTGGGCTTCAACCAGTTCACCTTTCTTATCCAGTGGCAGGGTACGACGATGGTCGGTCAGGGGGTGGATAACAACGGTGGTATCCTGGCGTGCTTCAACCACTTCATCGAGGTAACAGATAGCGCCAATACGAGCTGCGGTAGTGAGGGGGCCATCCAGCCAGCGGGTGCCATTGGCATCGAGCAGGTAACGGCCAACCAGGTCAGAGGCGGTCATGTCTTCGTTACAGGCAACGGTGATTAATGGCTTGCCCAGTTTCCAGGCCATATGCTCGATAAAACGGGACTTACCACAACCGGTCGGACCCTTTACCATAACCGGCATACGCGCAGCATAAGCAGCTTCATATAAAGCAACTTCATTGCCGGTTGGCTCGTAATACGGCTCGTCAGAAATCTTGTACTGTTCGATATCGATATTTTGATCTTTATTACTCATTGGTTCTGTCCTGTGTGGTAATAATTATGCTTAAAATTATTTCTGTTATTAAATAAGTTTAAGAATAACCATTCTGGTTTTCAGTTAAAGGTTTAGAAAAAAAAGCCCCTGCATGCAGGGGCTTTTCTCTTCTGTAACGTTCGCTTACTTGTGAACGCCCAGCTTGTCACGCCAGCCCGGATACAGTGCATCTGCATCGTGCTCGAATGACTCGAATGCGCGAGCAAATTCTTTGTGCTCTTTTGCGTATTCGATTGGGTCAGCACCTTGCTTCCAGCAGTCATATGCCTGGCGCAGAGAGATTGCACCCGCTGCAGGAGAGTCGATGTGACCGTAAGAACCACCACCAGAGGTGTTGATAACATTACCGTGACCCAGGTTCTCGAAGAAGCCAGGCAGACGCAGTGCGTTCATACCACCGGAGATAATTGGAGTAGTTGGCTTCATACCGTACCACTTCTGGTGGTAGTAAGGTCCCTGACACTCATCACGTTCGATCATGTATGCGATGATCTTGTCAGAAGCATCACCTTCCATCTTGCCGTAGCCCATGGTACCGACGTGGATACCAGAAGCACCCTGCAGACGAGACATCTTGGCCAGAACGAAAGCAGTGTAACCACGCTTGGAAGAAGGTGAAGTTACCGCACCGTGACCGGCACGATGGTAGTGCAGGTACTGGTTAGGATAGTTACGACGTGCAGTCGTGACCATGCCTGGACCACCGACATAACCGTCAACCAGGAAAGCAACCTTGTCTGCATCCGGACCGAAAGTTTCGAGGATGTAGTCAGCACGAGCCAGCATTTCGTGGTGATCGTCAGCGGTGATATTGGCAGAGAACAGCTTGGCTTCGCCTGTTTCGTCCTGTGCACGCTTCATGGCATCAGCAACTAAAGGAATAACCTTCTTCATTGGACAGAAAACCTGGTTACCCTGAGGCTCATCATTCTTGATGAAGTCACCACCGAGCCAGAACTGGTATGCCGCTTCAGCAAATGGCTCTGGGCGCAGGCCGAGTTTTGGCTTGATAATGGTACCGGCAATGTAACCACCGTCTTTAACTGGACGACCAAGGATACGCCACATATCAGAGATGTCCTTTGAAGGACCATCGAACAGTTGCAGCATACGAGGTGGAATGTAGAAATCCTGCATCTGCGCGTTCTTGATATCGCCCATGCCCTGGTTGTTGCCGATAGTCAGGGTCAGGAAAGAAACCAGCATGGTACGGCCGTCAGTTACGTTACGGTCGAACAGCTCGTTAGGATAAGCAATCTTCATGATGCCCTTGGCTTCGTCAATTTCGTAAACCTGTGCATCTACACCCTTGGTGAAATCATCAGTAGTAGAAACTTCTACATTGGTACCGGTTGAAGATTCTGCTGCAAAGTGTGCCGCAGCTTCGAGGTAACCGTAACCTTCAGCAGGCTCCATGTGGTAGGCAACCAGGATATGGTTACCGTCCGCCAGTAATTTATCTTCATCTAAGCTCAGGTCTGAGTAACGACCTGTTTGATCTAATAAAGCCATGAATGGACTCCTTAAAATATTAAAAATTCGTTCTTTAGAAGCGGTTAAAGTCCTGCCCCCTCAGAAAGTTTTGCGACTATACGGAAAATCATTCATAATTAAAATTCAATAATTCTGATTATTAACATAAGTAAAACATTATGAATCTGACTTTCCGCCAGTTAAAAATCTTCGAAGTGGTCGCCAGACGGCTCAGTTACACCCGGGCCGCCGAGGAATTACACCTCAGCCAGCCGGCAGTTTCCATGCAAATCAAGCAGTTAGAGGAAAATGTCGGCCTGCCGCTATTTGAGCAGCTGGGGCGGAAAATCTATCTCACCGAGGCCGGGCAGGAGATGTATCACTACAGTCGCAGTATTGCGCAGCAGGTGGAAGAGGCAGAAGAAGTTCTGGAACAGCTCAAGGGCCTGAGTGCCGGACGGCTGGAAATTACCGTGGCGACCACGGCGAATGCCTTTGCCACCCGTATGCTGTCCCGCTTCAGCCGTAAATATGAAGGCTCGACCGTCAGTCTCGATGTCACCAACCGCGAGCACCTGCTACGCCAGCTGGCAGAAAATGAAAAAGATATCGCGATTATGGGTCGCCCGCCTGAGGATGCCGATCTGGTGATTGAACCGTTTGCTGAAAACCCGCTGGTGGTGGTGGCAGCCCCGGATCATCCCCTGGTCGGTCAGCAACCGATTCCTTTATATACATTGCAGCAACAGACCTTCGTGGTGCGGGAGCTGGGTTCTGGTACCCGCACGGCGATGCAGCGTTTTTTTGCCGAGCATAACCTGAGCATTACCTCGAGCATGGAAATGAACGAAAACGAGGCCATCAAGCAGGCGGTGCAGGCCGGTATGGGGCTGGGTATCGTTTCCCGCCATACCATTGAACTGGAACTGGAAACGAAGCGGCTACTGATTCTCGATGTCGAGGACTTCCCGATTATGCGTCACTGGTATCTGGTACACAGAAAAGAAAAGCGACTCTCCCCGATTACCAGGGCTTTTAAAGACTTTGTTTTGAGTGAAGGCCGGAATCTGATTTCACAGTTGCCCTGATCGGTTTTATTCGCCGAACAGTAGTTCCATGCTGATTTCATCTCCCTGCTCTATCGCGAGCACCTGATCCAGCCCTGGTTCCCGCTGCGCAAGCCAGGCGCAGGTTGCCCCGATCATGCCCTCCGTTTCGGTTTCGATCGCATGCAGCAGGTGCATGGCAACATAACGCACACGCTGTTTTTTATCCGGAGCGCTGATGTTTTCACCATTAATTTCAATACCTTCATCCATATCCTGATCCATGCTGTCCAGAAACTGGCGCTGTTTACCGGGCAGGCGGGTTTGCTTGTCATATTCGAGAATTTTGCTGCCATTGAGATAAACAGTAAGCATATTGGACATGGGGATAAAAACCTTTTGAGTAGTGTGGTTATAGTCAGGCATGTATATTGTTGACCGATATACTATTATATATTGGTAATAACAGTATAACGACTTCTATCTGACCCCGGGCAAAAAAGCGGAAAATCAATGCTGAAAAAATTTTTCCATAATACCAACCTGGTGGTAAAAACCGGCTTTACCAGTATGCTGCTACTGGTACTGGCATACAGCCTGTTTTCACTCTATCAGTTGCGGGAAATGAGCCTGAGCGTGGGCAATACCATTGCCGTGGATAGTAAGAAGATTGTGCATGTTGTGCGAATGCGCGATTCGATTCGCCAGCGCCAGGTCGCTCTCAACCAGATGCTGGCAACCGATGATCCGTTTCAACGTGAAGCATTACGCCTGAAATTTTTCCAGCTGGCGGGAATATTTCGTGTGGAAAAGGACAGGTTATTGAAACTTCCCATGCCAGAACAGGAACGTGAGCTACTAACAAAGATTCTCAGGCAAGCGGTGCAGACACAAAAGCTGAATCGGGATGTAGTCGACCTGATTATAGAAGACAATCATTCACCGAGCGCATTTTCTCTTCTGCAGACAACACACCAGTACCAGAACCAGCTGTTTGATATGCTTGGCGATCTCATTCAGTTACAGGATCAGCATATCAGCGAATATGTAACAAGTAGTCACAGGCAATACCAGACTACCCTGAAGTTATCATTATTATTTGCAGTTTTGATTTCTTTACTGGCCTGGCTGATTGCGCGTATTGCTTCTCGTATTATCACGCAGAAAAATAATGAACTGATAGAGAAAAACCAGCAGCTTGAAGCAGCATCAGAGCAGGCCATGGCGGCTACACGCACCAAGTCCGAGTTTCTCGCTGTGATGAGCCATGAAATTCGTACCCCCCTGACCTCGATTATCGGTTTTGCCGAAGCATTAAATAATCCTGAATCCAGTATTGAAGACAAAAAAGAAGTCACCAATATTATTATAAAAAATGGTAAGCACCTGCTAAAAATTATTAACGATATTCTTGATATTTCCAAGATAGAAGCCAATCGCATGGAGTTCGAACAGATTGAATTTTCTCCCGTTAAACTGATAAATGAAATAGAGGAAACTTTCAGGCCGCAGTTCAGGGAAAAGGGAATACAGTTTGATGTCGAGTATGAGTTTCCAATACCCAATTATGTAATAAATGATGAGATGCGGGTTAAACAGATATTGATTAACCTTGTCAGTAATGCACTAAAATTTACCAGCAAGGGTAAAACAACTATCCGTGTACGCTGCGATATTGATAATGAAAAAATTATATTTGATGTGATGGATTCTGGTATTGGACTGACTGCCGAGCAAAAGGAAAAAATATTTGATGCCTTTACCCAGGCAGACTCATCGACAACACGGGAATATGGTGGTACCGGGCTTGGTCTCTCGTTATCAAAACAGTATGCAGAAAAAATGGGGGGTACGCTTGGTGTAGAAAGTCTGCCCGGTATTGGCAGTCAGTTCTATGTCAGCTTTAGTACTGGTAAAATAGATACACAACAGTTAATTACCGGTGCACCTGAATTACCTGAACGTCATGAACAGAAAAAGTACCAGACCGATACTTCGTACCGGGTAAAAGGCAATATTCTGGTAGCAGAAGATAACCATGACAACCAGCAACTGCTCTCAATTTTACTGGCTGATACCGGGGCAAAGCTAAGCTTTGCAGATAATGGAAAACAGGCACTGGACAGGGCGCTATATAAAACTTACGATCTTATACTTATGGATATGCAAATGCCGATAATGAGCGGACTGGAAGTAACCCGGGCATTAAGGCAAAAAGGCTATACTCATCCCATTGTGGCATTAACAGCAAATGCAATGAAAAGTGATGAAGATGCCTGTATTCAGGCGGGTTGCAATAATTTTCTGACAAAACCGGTTAACCGGGAAAAATTGTTACAGGTTATCTATAAATACCTGCCGATTGAAGATAAAGTAATCACAGGTGAGCGTAGTAAAACTCGAAGTGAGAAAATGAAAAACCTGATTCTTCGCTTTGAATCAGAACTTCCCGCCAAGGTTGAGGCTTTGCTGTCCCTACAATCGGAAAAAAACTGGGTACGTATGCAAGAAGAAGTGCACAAGATTAAAGGTATTGGTACTTCAATGGGGTATCCGGAAATTACCGAGATTGCTGCAGAACTTGAAATATCGATTGCCGATGAGAATGAAGTTCTGATTTATCGTTTTATGAACCAGCTTAAAGAACGGGTAAAGGAGATATCCGTTAAAAATACCCGCTCCGAGTAAAAAATGGAAATCCTTTGTGTACCACAGGGTCAGTTCCGGCTCGAACGTTACCCGTATAATAAAAACCTGCGAGCCTGGGATGCAGCCGATGAATACCTGCTGCAGTATTTTGCAACGGAAATAGCTCCTGCTCTCGATTCATCTGCATCTCTACTACTGCTAAACGACAGTTTTGCTGCACTGGCAACAGCACTGCATGATTATAGCTGTAGTTTCTGGACAGACTCCTGGCTTTCCATAAAGGCACTGGAGCAGAACAGTAAGCTAAATTCGTGTGCTAACAAGGTAGAAGTTTTCTATAGTACTGAACTTCCAGACCAGGAATATGATGTAGTTATTATAAAAATACCAAAAACACTGGCGCTGCTTGAAGATCAGCTGGCAAAGTTGCAACCCTTATTAAGCGAAAACACGGTGATTCTTGCGGCGGCGATGGCGAAAAATATACATCGTTCAACCCTGGCATTATTTGAAAAATATATTGGTGCAACAACGACCTCACTGGCAAAAAAGAAAGCCCGTCTGATTTTTTCCGTGCTGGATAAAAACTTACCACAATCAGAAAGTCCATATCCGGTAACGTATCGTCTTGAAGGTAGCGATTACCTGCTTAGTGACCATGCCAATGTTTTTTCACGCGGCAAGCTGGATATTGGCACGCGTTTTATGTTACAGCATATTCCGGCAAGTGCTAGATACCGGAATATTATCGATCTTGGCTGTGGCAATGGTGTACTGGGCCTGGTTGCAGCAGAGAAAAATCCGAGGGCAGAACTGCTATTTATCGATGAATCCTGCATGGCAATTGAATCGGCCAGAATAAATTTTCAGCAGGCTTTTGCGGCTTCGCGTAAGGCAGAATTTAAACTCAATCATGCACTCGAAGGAATTGAGCCGGACTCAGCCGATCTTATATTGAATAATCCGCCTTTTCATCAGCAACATGGCATTAGCGACAGCATAGCCCGACAAATGTTTCGACAGGCAAAAAAAGTGCTGAGGCCTGGCGGTGAGTTACTTGTTATTGGCAACCGTCACCTGGGCTATCATCTCGCGTTAAAAAAGCTTTTTACTTCCTGCGAGGTGGTGGCAAGCAATAAAAAATTCGTGATTTTACGTGCGGTTAAATAATCTGCAGCTAAAATACGGTTGCATTATGCAGATGCTTCGGCCATGCAATGTTTTTTCGACAGGGAATACCTTATAGTTATCGATTGAAATTTTTTACAGGGGAGTATTATGAAAATACAATTCTATTTTATTTTAGGCCTTATAATTTCAATGCTGACACCAGCCTGGGCATCAGAGGAACACCACAACACCGCAAGCCAGCATCATACGGCGACCCCCGCTGCTGCCTGTACCGGTTTTGGTCCACAGACGCCACGTGATATCGATGCACACAATGGCACTAATCCACAGGTTTTTTCCATTGCACCTGATTATAAAAAAATGAACCTGTGTAATATTCATTTTCATAATAATGCCGAGCATAAGGGACGTGATTTTGCTATCTATGCCGGTCCGGGTGAACATGGTCATGGTGGTGGCTACCAGTGCCAGATGAGCAAACACCTGAGCAAGGCCGAGTTAAAGAAGCCTGCCGGGGATATCTGTCATGGTCTCAAGCCAGGAGATACCATCGAGGTACACTGGGTGCATAGTTCCTGCCAGATTAAACCGGGTAAGGGGCTGGGTTCATGCCTTAATGAAAAATGTGCCAACCCGGATCTGCGTGTTGAAACCCAGGTCTTTACCCTGGTCAATGACCCACATGCACTGAACTTTAATGACTTTGCCTATGGCGGTAACCGGGTTAATGGTCGTTATCAGGCCAAGTCACTGCCTACCGGCACCGGTAAGGCGCGAGATTTTATCGGTTCCACAACCGGGCCAAAATACACCGAGTCAAAATGTTCACCTTACCAGGTGACCTGGGCGGTTCGTCCAAAATGTGCAAAGCTGGATATCAACAGCCTGGGTGAATGGTGCAAGAGCAATGTCTTTGAGGAAGACCATGCCCACGGTGTAAGAAAGCTGGTTACTAACCCGAAACTGCTTTCAATCATAAGGTAACAATACTTAAATTAAGCGTTTCAGATATCAGTAAAAGAGCCTCTGCATATCACTGCAGGGGCTTTTTTTGTGTTTGAAAACAGACGGCAACTGTCTGTTATCAGACAGTTTTTAATAAGAAATAAGACAGGATTTTTAATAATAGACTGATTTTAAAGACATATTTATTCTGGCAGGTTGTTTGCTACAGCAAGGAAAAACAGAACAACCCAGGAGTAAATAATGAAATTAAAAAAAGCTGTTTTAGCCAGTGTTATTCTCTCAGGAGCGAGCACAGTCTCGCCGGTTATAGCGGCTGAAGAAAACTCGATTGCCAGGCTAGAGGAAGTCTCCGTCATCGGTACCCGTGAGGCTCAGGCACTCAAGGAAGCGGCGTTAAGTATCGGTATTATCAAGCTGGATGAAATAGACTGGCTTAAGCCGGCGCACCCCTCTGAGATTATGCAGCGTATTCCCGGTGTGCATGTCAATGTTACCGGTGGTGAAGGCCATATGACGGCAATTCGCCAGCCGATTACCACCAAGGCAGTTTATCTTTATCTTGAAGACGGTGTGCCAACCCGCTCTACCGGTTTCTTTAACCATAACGCACTTTATGAAATCGATGTACCACAGGCAGAA
>JALUTJ010000237.1 GCA_027057985.1 Chromatiales bacterium | reverse complement strand
GTTTGGTGATCTGGCACGGCGCTTATCTTCACGTTTAAAGCGTGCAGAAAAGCGTAAGAAAAAATAACAGTCGTTATTTTATGCCATTAAAAAGGGAGTATTTGCTCCCTTTTTTAATTTTTACTGAGTTTATTTTTCTGCATAATCCAGAGTAATTTGCAGTATCGCTGTAGTGATATATTCATTTTTTGCTGTAGTTGTTTTCCTTTATCAAGCAGAGCCTTCCTTGTTATTTCTGGAATCGTATTTTTAAAAGCAAGTACAATGATATTTCCATTTTCAGTATTAAAGCTGAGGACACGATTTTCAAATTCCTGTGAAAGCTGTTTCATCAGTTGCGGGGAAGATGACACCGCGCTGTGCCAGATATTCAGTGCCAGTATGCCATTTTCTGCCAGGGCATGATTACAGTCATGCAGGTAATCGGCCTGTAGCTGAATGGAATCCATGCCTTCACTGTTATAAAGATCAGAGAAAATAATATTACTTTTAACCGTGGTGTTTTTTATATATTCGTGTGCATGATCAATATGAATCTGCAGGCGCTCAGTCTCTGGCAGGTAAAAGTATTTTCTGGCGATATCTGCCACATGTTGCCGGTTTTCCACGGCATGAAGCTGAAGGCGATTAAAACTATGCAACAGGTTTTTCACCATTGAACCAGCCCCGAGCCCCATTACAGTGATCGTTTCGGGTTCGGGGATAAACAGCAGGCTGGTCATCATTGCCTGGGTGTAACCATGGCCAGGACCATGGATATCATCCAGTTGCATATATCCCTGCTGGATCCTGCCATCAAAGCTGAGAATACGGCTTGTCGCATCTTCATAGACATAAATCGGGCCGTGCTCATCATGACTGGTGTGAATACAGGTGGCGCTTTTATTCATGGTACTGGGGCTTTGCTAAGGGCTTCAGAGGTAGTGAAGTATAACAAAATGCCTGGCGGGAATTTATTTGTAAAAGATATGCGTGCCAATCCGGGCGACAGGTTTCTTTTTCCTCGCCCAGCTGGGTCGAATATATCGGGCATGATAGAAAATCGCCCCTTTTAGCTGTGTTTTGTCTTTATGCTGGTAGGCTTTTTCGGCAACCCGCCATGCCCGGTACCAGGCTTTTGATTTCAGCTTTGGGGGTTCATCGAACTCGGTCCATGAAAACTGGCTGACATAGCGTTTGCGGATCCTGTCCCAGCGTTTCTGGTACACCACATCACAGACCGTGTTGGGATAGCGTTTCGAGGCCACCCGGTTCAGGGTAACCGCAGCCACGGCAAGCTGGCCAGCCTCGCTTTCGCTGCGTGCCTCGTGAAATATATTCAGGGCCAGGCACTTGATATCCTGCTGGTATTTTTTGTATTGCACCAGCTTATAGCTGAGCAGCGGCACACTGACAATAACGAGAATAAACAGGGATACCAGAATGTAGGCGGTCTTGTCTTTTAGCTGCCAGTGAAAATAAAAATTATGCCAGGCATTTGTCGCTGCACTTCGTAGTTGTTCGAGTATATGATTGAAAAACCGCTGAAACATACTCTTATTATAGAACCTCAGGGGTAAAAATTTACTGTACCGGTTCGCGAAATTCACAGAGAAATCACTGTAACGGTCTAAACTTTTTGCCACTTTAGACGCTAATAACGGTATCGGGACAGTAAATCCTGTGAAAAGTGAGTAACTACTGACGTGAAACTGAAAGCGCCCCTTTTTGCTCTATTTTGTGGCATCGGCCTGATGTCATTCGTACCGGTGTGGGCGGGTTATCAGTATTATTCGGCCGAGCTGGATATGGCAAAGTGGCAGTCGAGTGGAAACCGGCTGGAATGTCGCCTGAGCCAGCAAATCCCGGGTTATGGTGAAGCACTGTTTCGCCACCGAGCCCTGCAGGCGCTGGAATTTAGAGTAATTCCTGCCTATACCCCGCGCAAACCCGATCAGGCGGTAGTGTTCATCAATAAACCGAGCTGGAAACGCTTTACCAATAACAAGGTGCTGGGTCGGGTGGCGGTGGCCAGTAGCAAGGTGGCTATCTCGATGCCGGAAGACTGGGCTTTTCGCCTTTCGCTCTCCTTAAGGGAGGGGATGGAAGCGGCCTGGTCGCATGCCGACTGGGGTGATGGTAAGGATCTGGTGACAGCCAGCGTGCTGCCAATCAATTTTGAGCCTGCCTGGCGGGATTTTATCGCCTGCAGTCAGAACCTGATTGACTATGGATACAATGATGTTCGTGCCTATACCTTCTATTTCAACAAGAAAAGTATGCACCTGGGACGTAAGGAACGTGAGAAGCTGGACAAGCTGGCCGAATATGTCTCGCTGGATCCGGATTACCAGTTTATCCGTATTGTTTCCACCACCGATAGCCGAGGCATGCGTCGCATCAACCTTGCGGTCTCGCGCAATCGCGCCAATATGATCAAGAATTACCTGGTGAAAAAAGGGGTAAATCCAAAGCGCTTCGTGATTCTCGCGCGTGGCGAGAAAAAACCAAAATATAATAACCGCACCCGTACTGGGCGTGCGAAAAATCGCCGGGTTGAAATAACCCTGGTCAAATAATTCCTGGTTGTCGGCTCAAGCGCAGTGGAGCCGACAAAAGCAAAACCACAGAGAACACAGAGTACCACAGAGATATTTTGTGATATTTTTGTGTAGGTCAGGCTTCAGCCTGACATTAGATATCTTGTCACCGGATATTTTTCTCGCAAAACGTTATTCACGACACGCTATGCGCCATCCCTGGCCGCTCGACGATTTCATCCCTGAAATCGACGGTCGCTCATAACATTTTGCTGCAAAATATCCTGCTATGAGTAAAAAATAAATCTTTGCGTTCTCCGCGCCTTTGCGGTGAAAAAAAGTGCAGGTCGGCTCAATATCCTGCCTGGCAGCAGGATTAAAGTGTAAAACAGGCCCCATATTCGGGTATAATCCCGCTTTATAGCATCTTTGCAATTAATTTTGGACGTTTTCGGCCCGGGCCGAAAAGTGGAGTGGGTAATGAGCGATATTAAAAAAGTGGTTTTGGCCTATTCAGGTGGCCTCGATACATCAATTATTCTCAAGTGGCTGGAAGAAACCTATGGCTGCGAAGTAGTGACATTTACCGCAGATATCGGCCAGGGTGAAGAAGTCGAACCTGCTCGCGCCAAGGCCCAGGCAATGGGTGTGAAAGAGATCTATATCGAAGACTTGCGCGAAGATTATGCCCGTGACTATGTTTTCCCTATGTTCCGCGCCAATACTGTTTATGAAGGGGAGTACCTGCTCGGTACCTCGATTGCGCGTCCACTGATTGCCCGTCGCCTGGTTGAAATTGCCCAGGAAGTGGGTGCCGATGCCATTTCTCATGGTGCCACCGGTAAGGGTAATGACCAGGTGCGTTTTGAGCTGGGTGCCTATGCGCTGATGCCGGATGTGAAAGTGATTGCACCATGGCGCGAATGGGACCTGAACTCGCGTGAATCGCTGATGAATTATGCCAAAGAACATGATATCCCGGTTGATTTCAAAAAGCAGAGCAAGAAGTCTCCGTACTCCATGGATGCAAATCTGTTACATATCTCCTATGAAGGCGACATCCTTGAAGACCCGTGGAATGAACCGGAAGAAGATATGTGGCGCTGGACGGTTTCACCGGAAGCTGCACCGGATAAGGCAACTTATCTTGAAATTGAATATCAGCAGGGTGATATCGTTGCAATCAATGGTGAAAAGATGTCACCGGCAACGGTCATGGAATATCTCAACAAGGTAGGTGGTGAGAACGGGATTGGTCGCGATGATATTGTTGAGAACCGCTATGTTGGTATGAAGTCGCGTGGTTGTTATGAAACCCCGGCGGGTACCATTATGCTCAAGGCACACCGCGCCATGGAATCACTGACGCTTGATCGTGAAGCCATGCATCTTAAAGACGAGTTGATGCCGCGTTATGCAAAAATGATCTATAATGGCTACTGGTGGTCACCAGAGCGCGAAGCATTACAGGCTCTAATCGATAACACCCAGAAAACCGTCAATGGCGTGGTACGGATAAAGCTGTACAAGGGTAATGTTATCATTGCCGGCCGTAAGTCTGAGAAAGATTCCCTGTTCGATGAAAGCATTGCGACCTTCGAAGATGATGCCGGTGCCTATGATCAGAAAGATGCCGAAGGCTTTATCAAGCTCAATGCCTTACGTCTACGTATTGCGGCTAAGAAGCAGAAATAAAAGTATATTTGTCGGCTCCATCGCTTTGCTCCTTGAACCGACCTACGCCTACCAAAATAAATCTTTGCGTTCTTAGCAACTTTGCGGTGCAAAAAGTAGGTCGGCTCAAGCGCAGCGGAGCCGACAAATTAGAATGTCTTCTCCGGATATTTTTCTCGCAAAACGTTATTCACGACACGCTATGCGCCATCCCTGGCCGCTCGACGATTTCATCCCTGAAATCGACGGTCGCTCATAACATTTTGCTGCAAAATATCCTGCTACGAGCATAAAATAAATCTTTGCGTTCTCAGCGACTTTGCGGTGAAAAGTCACCGGATATTTTTCTCGCAAAACGTTATTCACGACACGCTATACGCCATCCCTGGCCGCTCGACGATTTCATCCCTGAAATCGACGGTCGCTCATAACATTTTGCTGCAAAATATCCTGCTCCTGGCAAAATCTTTACGTTCTTTGTGTCTTTGCGGTGAAAATGCAGGGACAAAATTATTTCATAAATTTCTGTCGCACCCAGTAGTCGATACTGAAGTAGCGGCCACCACCAATAAAGAACAGGGTAAGTAGCATAATAAAATAGGTTGCTGCAAACTCGATACCATTATTGAGAATAACGAAGCTGCCTTTCTCTGTCAGCCATTCATAGTTGCCATGAGCCTGTAGCAGATTATTGGCGGCTTCAAGCCGCTCTGCAGCTTCGGGAGATTCTGCAATTGCAGCCCAGCCATTTTGCATATGCACGGTGACAGCGGCAACAATCATGGTGAACATAAGGGGTATGGATATCCAGCGTACACCGAAACCAATCAATAATAACACTGCTCCGGCCAGTTCAGTTGATGTGGCAAGAAAGGCCATAACTTCAGGCATGGGCATACCCAGCCCCCATTCACTGTTACCGAACCAGGCAACGGTATCTGAAAAGCCTTCTAGCTTACTGGTACCACCCATCCAGAACACAGGCACAAGATAAAGGCGCAGTAATAGTGGAGCAAGAAAATCAGCCTTACGGGTTTTATCCAGTAAATCTTGCAGTTTAATTAGTACTTCCATTATTGGCTCCCTGGTTTTTATTGATGTTTTATATACGACAACAAAATTAGCGTTTGTTTACGCCGAGGATCACATTTCTTGCTTTTAAATCATTCATGATTTCCATTCCGCCCCGGATTACAACTTCCGGATCGGGGTGATGGAGCTGTTCAGCTATCTGTAACAGTATTTCTCGTGTAGTAAGACTGTTTTCCTGCTGTATAAGATGTAATAGCAGCGCGGTAACCGGGTTGAGCTCCATAAAATGGACTTCATCATCATTATCACGGTAAACCATCAGGTGCACAGGTTGTTCAGCGGGTTGATGTGGTTGAAATTCTGAATTGATAAGATGCACCGGGTACTGGTAGCTGAGAGGCCAGGCCAGTGGGGAGAGGGCGGGCTCAGCATCAAGTAAATCTGCCGTGGTATCGATTTCAGACCAGTTGATTTCATTGTCACGATCAGAAACTTCAAGCGCCAGCTCTACCCACTCATAATGTGCCAGCTCGTAGAGGAAAGGGGGATCATCTTTATTCTCCCGTTCTGTTTCCAGATATTTTAAGAATTCACGGGGTAACTCAGGAAACAGTGGTGTTGTAGAAAGGTGGTTTTTAAAGTAATCACGTAGCATATCCTGCCAGCAGGATTCATCAGTTATTTCTTTTAATACGGGATAGGTGGTTGAAATAAACTCTTCAATATTATTGAAAAATAGCTCACCGTAGATCGCCATGCGACGAGGTTCAATACCCGCTGGTACCGGGGTGTTTTCGGGATCGCGAATATAAGCAGCAAACTCATACTGCTGCTGTTTAAAAGCCGGAAGGTTAGCCATGCTGAAATTCGTGATGATATTGAGTCCAGTGAGACTGTATATCCCTGATCCGATCCACTTCAATCAGCAAATCCTGTAGTGGTGGAACATTAAAGTCACGTTCCAGCAGGGTTGGCATTACGCCGAACTTTTCATAAGCAGCATCGAGTAATTGCCAGACCGGATCAATAACATCGGCACCATGGGTGTCGATAATCAGGTCATCGGCCTCGTTATAGTGTCCTGCGATATGCATATAGGTAACACGCTCGGCCGGCAGTTGATGCAGGAATTCAAGTGCATCATAATTATGGTTGACGCTGTTAACGTAGATGTTATTGATATCAAGTAATAGCTTGCAGTCTGCTTCTGAAATAACTGCATTGATAAATTCTATTTCAGACATTTCACCGGGTGGCATCGCGTAGTAGGAAACATTTTCCATCGCAATACGTTGGCCCAGGATGTCCTGGGTACGGCGAATACGTTCAGCAACATAATGAACTGCTTCTTCACTGAAGGGAATGGGCATCAGGTCATACAGGTGTCCATCATCACTGCAGTAGCTGAGGTGCTCACTGTAGCTGCGAATATTATGCTGCCGGATAAATTTCTTTAGTCGATATAAAAAAGCTTCATCGAGGGGAGCAGGGCCACCAATCGAAAGTGACAGGCCGTGCAGGGTGACAGGTTGTTTTTCTGTGATAGCGCGGAACTTTTTGCCGCTTGTTCCACCAACCCCTATCCAGTTTTCTGGTGCAACCTCAAGAAAACTTACCTGTTCCGGGGGCTGGGAACTGTTGAAGTCATCCATAAAAGAACGACGTAGACCCAGACCAGCGCCCTGAACAGGATAAGTATTCATCTTCATTTCAGTAATTTGTGGTAATTACTTTTTGCCACCACACTTACCAGAACCACATTTACCTTTCATTTCCTTCTTCTTCATGGTTTTTTCACTACCACACTTACCTTCCATGTTTTTCTTCATTTCTTTAGAACCGCCACACTTTCCAGTACCACACTTGCCACCCATGTCTTTCTTATTCATGGATTTCTTGCCGCTACCACACTTGCCATCTTTCATATCTTTGGCTTTACCCATGGAACCACCGCATTTGCCTGATTTCATTTCCTTTTGCATACCCATGGAGCTACCACATTTACCACCATCAGCAAGTTGCATGTATCCGCCTGACATTTCATTCATGGCGAAAGGATTTGTTTCAGCCGCATTTGCAACATTCGCCATTGATAGTGAAGCGATAAAAGCTGTTCCAGCTGCAAGTGACAGGGTTTTGATTGATTTATTATTCGACATCTGACTATCTCCGTTTATGTGTAAGTAACTTTTTTGTATAAAATATTTTGTCATTCACCGAGAAGTTGTACTTTCTTCAGCAATGCGAAATATGACTGCTATCTATAACAAAAGTTTCGAATGAGTTCGAGATATTTTTATTTAATTTATATGGACAGAAAAAATACAGGTATTTGTGAGAAATAATATTTTTTCTTATATAACAGTAAGATAGAGTAACTGTTAAACAGGTAGCCTTAATTGTTGATTTGCTTCAGGCAATCGAGATAGGCATTTTCATCCAGTGCGCGGTTCTGTGACTGTGCTTCCCACATGACTTTTCCAAGGCATTCCATCATCTGGTGTTCCGCATCATGGGCATCGCCAGTCTTTTTCAGGATGGCCTGGTGTAGCTGGTTGATACCTGAAGGACGCTGAGTGGAAAGTTGTTCCTGTATGGAAATATGCATGGCCATGTGCAAAAAAGGATTGGTCTGCCCCATTTCCGGAGTGTAATCCTGTTCAAGGGCTTTTTCATTTTCCAGCAGGGCATGATATTCCGGGTGCAGCTCGATAATGCGGGCGATCACCATTTCCAGTGGTTCCATGATCTGCTGTTGCTGATGTTTCTGCCAGCTGCGATAAAACATCTGCCTTAATTCTGTGCGATTATTTCCAAACATAGGGCGCTAGATTAGCAGGAGAAGCAGAATATACAAGGTTTAGCTGACCGGATTATCTCAGAAAAGGTCGACTTCGGTTTCCTTTTCATCTGCACTGGTTTTACCAAGCAGGACGCCTAGCTGTTGCCCCAGTTTGCCCAGTTCCATGCTTGCGGCCTGCAGATCGTGGATATCAACCTCGGTCTTTTGCGAGATTTCCTTGATCTGCTCAAGGGTATTAAAGGCCATGCTGGCCGAATTCTGTTCATTGGTCGTGACATGAGCCAGGGTGGTGCCCAGTTCGCTGACCGTGGCCATAAAGCCAACAATTTCGGAATAGGAGTTGATCATTTCTTCCATCAGTTCATCGGCCTCATCAGCCAGGGTGGTGGAGGAGTGAATCTGTTCTACCGCAGTTTTCACATTCTGCTGCAGGGACTTGATGATTTTTTCGATTTCCTCGGTGGACTGGTGGGTTTTATTTGCCAGTGAACGTACCTCGTCCGCAACCACGGCGAAGCCCCGACCCTGTTCCCCGGCTCTCGCCGCTTCGATGGCGGCATTCAGCGCCAGCAGGTTGGTTTGCTCAGCCACGCCCTGGATCACATCGACAATATTGCTAATGGCATCGGAGTCTCTGCCCAGTCGTTCAACGATTTCACTGGTCTCAGCCACATTTTCAGAAAGAGCCAGTACCCCGCTCATGGCCCTGGTCATAACCAGCTTGCCACTGGAGCCTTCCTGTTCGGATTTATTGGCCACTTCAACCGTTTCCGTGGCGGTACTCTGCGCCTGGGTGAGAACGGATTGCAGGCCGCCGATCTGGGTGTGTACTACCGCAGTCATGGAATCTTCCAGGCGCAGGTTTTCCATTACGGCACTGGAGCGCTCAGACAGCTGCTGGGCATAATCGGCCAGCTTAGCGGAAACATCATCGAACAGGGACTGGTTATTTGCCTGTTGCTGTAAAAATGGGACAAGTTGTTCGTGAAGCGCCTTTATAGCCGGGTGATTACCGGTTTTTTTGATGGCGCTGAAGTCAATGGCCTGATTGGCCTGGATTTGTTGCAAAAGCTGGCCTAGCTGCTGGTAACTCTGGCGAAACTGCCGGTTTTGCTGGTACTGCAATAAAGCAAAATACAGGGGCACAAGTACTACGAGGACAATGATGGCGGCCAGCAGGGAATGCAGCAGGTAGGCAACGGCAAACAGGATGAGAGCAATAAGGGGGAAAACGTATTTCTGCAGGGAAATTTTTTTCATAACCGGGATACCTGGATTACTTATGCTGATAAAAATGCATCACTTAACAGGTTATCGGAACGCAAACACGAGATCTTGAGTACAAATATCAGTTTTAGTGAGAAAATAGAGATATAACCACTATTATTATAAGTGTATTACTGTTCGCTGGTTTTATGTTTGTATTCGCAGAGGTCTTCAATTACGCAGGCACCACAGCGGGGTTTACGTGCCACACAGGTATAGCGGCCATGCAGGATCAGCCAGTGATGGGCATCCTGCTTGTACTCCTCAGGCACGAACTTGAGCAATTTTTTCTCTACTTCCAGCACGGTTTTACCCGGGGCTATGCGGGTGCGGTTGGAAACCCGGAAAATATGGGTATCGACGGCTATGGTGGGATGGCCAAAGGCGGTATTGAGGATGACATTGGCGGTTTTACGTCCTACCCCCGGCAGAGCCTCGAGTGACTTGCGATCTTCAGGTACCTCGGAGTTGTGCTCCTCGATCAGGATGCGGCAGGTCTTGATAATGTTTTTCGCCTTGGTATTAAACAGGCCAATGGTCTTGATATATTTTTTCAGTCCGGATTCTTTTAGCGCCAGCATTTTTTCCGGTGTGGGAGCATCTCTGAAGAGTGCCTCAGTCGCCTTGTTTACCCCTTTGTCGGTTGCCTGAGCAGAAAGAATGACGGCAATCAGTAATTCAAACGGAGAACTGTAATTCAGCTCCGTGGTGGGTTCAGGAATATGTTTTTTCAGGCGCGCAAAAATCTCGTGGCGGATTTCCCTGTTCATGGTTTATGATGTACTGACGGCAACGGTATGTGCACTGCAGCCCTGTTTTTCCCTGGCAGCATGCTTTTTATCGAGAATATTTTTCAGCGCAATTAACAGTCCAAGGCCGATAAAGGCACCCGGTGGCAGCGCGGCAAGCAGTACCCCGCGATAGTTACTGAGCACGGTGATACTAAATTCACGTGCCGCTTCGCCAAACATCAGGTAGGCATGGGAAAGCAGGGTACCGAAGGCCAGTACCTCACGCATGGCACCCAGGGTGACCAGAACCGCGGTAAAACCCAGCCCCATAAACAGGCCATCAACAATTGAGGGCACAATCGGGTTTTTGGAGGCAAAGGCTTCGGCGCGGGCAATAATGGCACAGTTGGTAACGATAAGCGGGATAAAGATACCGAGTATCTTGTAAAGCTCGTGGAACCAGGCATGCATAATTAACTCGATAACGGTCACCGTGGAAGCAATAATAATGACAAAAACCGGGATACGGATTTCAGGTCGTACCCAGTGACGAATCATGGATACCAGCATATTGGAAAAGATCAGCGTTGCCGTGGTGGCGAGTCCAAGCCCAAGCCCATTGATCACGGTACTGGACACCGCGAGCAGGGGACAGAGGCCAAGTATCTGCACAAAGGCGGTGTTATTGGTCCAGAGACCATTTTTGATGATTTCACTGTAACTGGTATCACTCATAGAGATTGTCCCGGTGTTGCTGGTAATAACGTAAAGTGTTATGAACGGCTTTAACAATAGCACGCGGAGTAATGGTTGCCCCGGTAAACTGGTCAAACTGGCCACCATCGCGTTTTACCGCCCAGCCTTTTTTATCTGGATTTTGTAGAGATTTGCCTTTGAAACGGGTTATCCAGTCCGAACGCTGTTCATCGATAGCATCTCCCAGCCCCGGTGTTTCATTATGCTGTAATACCCGCACTCCAGCCAGAGTACCGTCATAATAGATGCCAACCAGGAGTTCAATTTTACCATTGTAGCCATCTGGTGCCACGCTATTGATCACAACAGCAACAGGTTTGCCATCCATACGGGCACGATAAACCGTCACAGGCTTCGGTGTGCCCAGCAGGTCTTTGTTGCGAGCGGTGGTAGTGTCGGTAAAAATATCATTGTTATGTTCTGAAGGTGCTATCAGCACATGAACGATTCGGAGAAGTTCACGGCGCTTATTATCATTGATCCTGTCGATGGTCTGATCATAGGTAAAGCTCACCAGCACCGTGCCGGCAATGGCAAACAATGCCAGCAGCAGTGAACTGATGATCATATTGCGCACGAGATTATTCATGATGACTTATCCGTTGCACCAAAGACAACAGGTTTGAAATAGTAATCGATCATCGGTGCGGTCATATTCATTAACAATACTGAAAAAGCAATCGCATCCGGGTAACCGCCCCAGGTACGAATAATATAGACCAGCACACCGATACCGGCACCGTAGATAAGTCGACCTTTTGTCGAGGCGGCGGCAGTGACTGGATCGGTGGCAATAAAGAATGCACCGAGCATGGTAGCACCACTGAAAAGATGGAAACTGACCGGGGCAAAACTGTCGGCATCACTAAAATGAAAAATCATGGCCATAAAGGACAGCGCGGCCAGCATGGCAACCGGGATATGCCAGCTGATAACACGGATAGCGATAAGAATAATACCGCCGATCATAAACAGGATATTGATCCATTCCCAGCCTCGGCCTGCCATGTTACCGAACAGAGCCTCATTTCGGCTATGCACTTCATCCAGGGTAAAGCCCATGTTAAGACTGGTCTTTACCGTATCTAGAGGTGTGGCCATGGTAATGGCATCATAGCTGCTGTTTTCTGGCAGGGTTTCGCTCAGGCTATAACGCAGGAAATCAGTAAAGTCGAGCCCATGGCTAAGCGCCGGTATCCATGCGGTCATTTCTTTGGGAAATGAAACCAGTAACATGGCAAAACCGGCCATGGCGGGATTGAATGGATTATAGCCGGTACCGCCATAAAGATGCTTTGCGATGACGATGGCAAAAGCGGTACCGATGACGATGAGCCACCACGGTGCCAGTGGTGGAATCGAAATAGCCAGCAGGATTGCCGTTAGTACCGCGCTACCATCGAGCAGAAAATATTTAACCGGTCGATGTCGTAATTTCAGTATCGCGGCTTCACTGGCAACGGCAGTAATGATTGCCAGCGTGATATTGATCAATATGCCGTAGCCAAAGAAATGTACATAGACCAGGATACCGGGAATCAGGGTAAAGATAACTGCCACCATCATGCGAGGAACGCTTTCATGGTTTTTCATGTAAGGGGAGCTATGTAATGATGACATATCAGTTATCTTCCTTTACGCTTGCGGCCTGCTGTTCTTTTTTCGCTTTTACCCTGGCCATGGCTTCGGCAATGGCGGCTTTTTTGGCATCATCGCTATTATCTTTTTCCTTGTTGACTTTTTTCAACAATTCACGCTTTTGTTTTTTACGCGCTTCGTTTTCGGCCTTTTTACGTTCCAGCCGGAACAGGCGGAATTCATGCCGTTCACGGGCACGGTCGGATTTTTTCTTTTCCTGTTCCTGTGCCCAGATTTCGGTTTTGGCAAAACGATAATACTGTACCAGTGGAATATCACTGGGGCAGACATAACTGCAGCAACCACACTCGATACAGTCAAACAGATTATAGTCCTGTGTCTTGTCAAAGTTCCTGGCCCGACTGTACCAGTATAACTGCTGTGGTAATAATTGTGCCGGGCAAACCGCGGCACACTGACCACAACGGATGCAGGCACGGCTAATGACATTCTGATTTTCATTGACCCTGGCCAGTATACAGTTGCTGGTTTTGATAATCGGGATATCAAGTTGTGTGATCTCAAAGCCCATCATCGGGCCGCCGGAAATAAATTGCTGTGCCTTACGGGTCTGACCACAGGTGTCCACCAGGTCTTTATACGATGTACCGATTAAGACATCGAGGTTACAGGGGTTGGCGATACCTTCACCGGTTACCGTAACATAGCGACTGATAAGCGGCTTGCCTTCGAGTACCGCATCGGCCACTGCAGCGGCGGTAGCGACATTATGGCAGACCACACCAA
>JALUTJ010000236.1 GCA_027057985.1 Chromatiales bacterium | reverse complement strand
ACCACTTCACCATCGAGTTCCAGTACCAGGCGCAGTACACCGTGCGCGGCCGGATGCTGCGGCCCGAAATTCAGGGTGTAATTACGAATCTCAGGCATTATGAATTGTCCTCTTCATTCAGGCGGTCTGCATAGCGATGATCATCACGAATAACACGTGGAATATTGACCCGGGTTTCAATCGAAACCGGCTCATAAACCACCCGCTTTTTCTCTTCGTCGTAACGCATTTCCACGTTACCCGAGAGCGGGAAGTCCTTGCGGAAAGGGTGTCCCACAAAACCGTAATCGGTGAGGATACGGCGCAGATCGGTGTGGCCATCAAAGATAATACCGAACAGATCAAAGGCCTCACGTTCAAACCAGTTTGCGCCGTTCCAGATCGAAGTGACTGAATCAACCCGTGGTGGTTCACCATCGAGAAAAACGCGTAAACGCAGGCGATGATTTTTACTCACCGATAATAACTGGTACACCACGGCAAAGCGTTCACCCTGCCAGTTGCCCTCACCGTATTCACTGTAGTCCACACCACAGAGATCGATCATTTCTTCAAAACGGAAATCTGCCTCGTCACGCAACGCCGTGCAGATTTCCAGCAGGTATTCTTTTTTTACCACGAAGTTAAGCTGCCCGGTGCTGACAAAACAGTCATCGAACTGCCCGGCAAAACGCTGGCGAAGTGAATCGGCTAGTTGATTATAGTATTCAGACATAATGGAAAGTTATACCCGGGCAATGGTGTTGGTACGACGGATTTTGTTCTGTAGCTGCATAACGCCGTAGATAAGTGCTTCGGCTGTAGGTGGACAGCCCGGAACATAAATATCCACCGGTACCACGCGATCACAGCCACGCACCACCGAGTAGGAATAATGGTAATAGCCACCGCCATTGGCACATGATCCCATAGAAATTACCCAGCGAGGTTCTGCCATCTGGTCATAAACCTTACGCAGCGCCGGTGCCATCTTGTTTACCAGGGTACCGGCAACAATCATGACATCGGACTGACGTGGACTAGGACGGAAAATAACCCCGAAACGATCCATATCGTAACGAGAGGCTGCCGCATGCATCATTTCTACTGCACAACAGGCCAGGCCAAAGGTCATTGGCCACAAAGAACCGGTACGGGCCCAGTTAATCAGCTTGTCTGCTGAAGTGGTAATAAACCCTTCCTGAAGCTTTCCCTCAATCATTCCCATTCCAGTGCTCCTTTCATCCATTCGTAAATGAAACCAATCACCAGGATTCCAAGGAAAATCGCCATGGCGATATAACCGAACACACCAATGTCCTCAAGAACAATGGCCCAGGGAAATAAAAAGGCAATTTCAAGGTCAAATATAATAAAGAGTATGGCAACCAGGTAATAGCGCACATCGAATTTCATTCGCGCATCACCAAAGGCTTCAAAGCCACATTCATAGGGAGATAGTTTTTCGCTGTCAGGTCGATGCGGGGACATGATAAAGCCCATAGCAACCATCACACCACCGACAACCAGGCCGACAATAATAAAGATTAATACTGGCAGGTAATTTTCTAGCATTAACTCCAGTCCTCGCCCCTTGTTGTTGTTTAATACCCGAGCTGTTATATCAGCTTCTTCTTTCGTTTTTATCACTGTTTCACTCACCCATAGAAACGCGAGGCATTTTCATGGGTGCGAGCTAGTCTAGGCTAGTAGTCATTAAGGTGTCAAGTCTGTATCTTTCACTGAAATGCTTAAAAATCAACCACTTAGGCGGATACTTAGAGGGGTATAAAAAAAATTGTCGCCGGGGCTAAAGAATGACGAGCAGCTACTCAAAATTCAACCTGAAGGTGATTGTATTAGCTGTTACAAATCATATTTAGTACTTAAGAATTTAATGATATGCCTGATAACAATGCCCTCTGCATAGCAAATAACAATATTGAGATTTAAAAACAAAAAAGCCTTTACCCGTTAATGGATAAAGGCTTTTATATCTCATATTTAATTTATTTCAATAGACGAACACGCCAATACCCACCACGAGTTTCCCATTCCATTACACATAGGTTGTCTTTGATTGTTACACCCTTTTTCTCACATTTCTTACGTTTAATTTTAGTTGTTATTAATTTTTTACACATTGGGCCTTTTTTTCCATTGAAATCAAGAATACCGTAATTTTTATGTACATTTTTCTTACAACCATGCCCACCTCCATTTGACTCAACATTTAGGTTTTCAATGGTGCCCGTATTCTGAAAGGTTTCAACACCACCACTTTGTGTTCCTGCATCAATATTCTGGGTACCAGAGCCAGTAATAGTTACCCCAGTAATTCCTCTTTTACCCTGATTCATAAAAAAATAACCAGCAACTGCAACCAGAACAATGATAATTATTAAGACTTTGTTATTCATAAAACCACTCCTTAGTTATTTGTATGTATTAAATTATATTTTTCCAAACTTCACTTTTAGTGTAAATCAGGACATCTGACATAACAACACTAGCAATCTATTTATTATTAAGTTCTTAATAATTTACTCAATGTAGTACTATAAAGTTGCTGCCACCTTGGCCGCGAGTTCCATCATGCGGTTAACATAACCCCATTCATTATCGTACCAGGCATAAATCTTGACCTGGGTATCATCGACAACCATGGTAGAAGGTGCATCGATAATCGATGAATGAGGGTTATTCACATAATCCACCGATACCAGTGGCCGTTCTTCATACCCCAGTATTCCTTTTAATTCACCTTCTGCAGCTTCCTTAAAGTAACCATTAATTTCCTCTGCCGTTACCGGGCGTGCTGCTTCAAACACAAAATCGGTTAGCGAGGCATTCAAAAGAGGAATCCTTACCGCGTGGCCATTGAGTTTGCCTTCAAGCTCAGGGAAGATTTTTGTTATCGCTTTCGCTGACCCGGTTGTGGTTGGGATCAATGACTGACCACAGGCACGGGCACGGCGTAAGTCCTTATGACCTTTATCAACAATTGTCTGGGTATTGGTAATATCATGAATAGTAGTCATGCAGCCATGCTTGATACCAACCTTTTCATTCATGACCTTGACCACAGGTGCAAGACAGTTGGTGGTGCAGGATGCTGCTGTAATAAGATGATGCGTGCCGGGATCATACTCATGATCATTGATACCGTAAACAATATTCAACGCACCTTCGGTTGGTGCCGCAACAATGACCTTTTTAACGCCCTGCTCAAAATACTGATTTAATGTATCTGCCTTTTTGTGATGCTTTCCGGTTGCTTCGATGACGATATCGCAACCTGACCAGTCCGTATCACTTATTTGCTTGTCAGATGAATAGGCCAGTTTTTTATTTCCAATTACCAGGCTATTCTCTTCTGCCGCAGTATCATGCTCCCAGGGACCATGTACCGAGTCGAACTTGAGCAGATGCGCAGAACCCGTTGCATCGGTAGCAATTTCATTCACCTGAACGATGGCGTACTCTTTCTTGCTCCAGCCTGCACGAAAACCCAGGCGCCCCATGCGGCCAAAACCATTGATACCTACTTTGACAGTCATAAAAATTCCTTAAATTTATTCACAGCAGCTGCGATCCGGCCTGTCCAGCATATTTTCCAATCTTTGCAGATCGTCAGAAAAAGGCTTTGCCGCCAGGTTGGCCGTTGCCGTGGTTGATAAAACGGTTAATACCCAGTCGGGTAATTTCGGGTTGATCTGGTAATAAACCCACTGCCCTTCACGCCGATCGAGTACTAGCAGGTTTTCTTTCAAAAGCGCCAGATGGCGGGAAATCATCGGTTGAGACAAATCCAGCGCCGTTGTTAATTCGCAGACACAAAGTTCCCCTTCCTGTTGCATCAACAACAGGCAACGCAGGCGTATTTCATTAGAAAGGGCAGAAAAAACTGTCTTTGCATCAATCATGGCGCGAATATATGTTAATTCATATATATGATCAAGAATATATTTAAGCTCTGCAGTGCTTAAGCCGAGAGAGAATTTTTCACCGCAAAGACACAGAGTACGCAGAGATTTATTCACTGCTCGTGGCAGGATATTTTGCAGCAAAATATTATGAGCGACCGTCGATTTCAGGGATGAATTTTCCCTCTCCCACCGGGAGAGGGTTAGGGTGAGGGAGATAAAATAATTAATATCACCTCACCCCTGCCCTCTCCTTGAAGGAGAGGGGGTTTCTTATTGTCGGCTCCGCTGCGCTTGAGCCGGCTTTTAATGGTCGCGAGAGGTCGCTTCGGGCTTCCTGCCCTCTCGCGACACTCGCACATCCCTGTGCGTCGGATTTGTAACCTCCTCGTCGGTTCAAATCATGCCATCGATAAACAAAAAAACCGGCTAAAAGCCGGCTTTTTTTGTTTATGGTCGGGGCGAGAGGGTGAAAACAAACCGTTTGTCCTAAATGGACAAACGCAGTTGTTTGAACGCCAACGGCCGGGAATCCGAACGCCCACATACAAAAACACCTGCCAAGGGCAGGTGCTATATTTATGGTCGGGGCGAGAGGGTGAAAACAAACCGTTTGTCCTAAATGGACAAACGCAGTTGTTTGAACGCCAACGGCCGGGAATCCGAACGCCCACATA
>JALUTJ010000235.1 GCA_027057985.1 Chromatiales bacterium | reverse complement strand
CGGGGCTTCCGGCCGCATGGGAAGGGTATTGATCCAGTCCGTTTGTGAAACCGAGGGGGTGGAACTGGGCGCTGCCCTGGTGCGCAGTAATAGCTCGCTGCTTGGTGCAGATGCCGGGGAAATGGCAGGTGTCGGTAAACTCGGCGTGGCAATTACTGATGATCTTGCCGCGGTAACCGATAACTTCGATGTACTGATTGATTTTACCCGTCCTGAAGCTACGCTGGCGAATCTGGCCATCTGTCGCGAAGCTGGAAAACGAATCGTTATCGGCACAACGGGGTTTGATGATGCCGGCAAGCAGGCCATTAGCGAGGCAGGTGAGGATATTGCACTGGTTTTTGCGCCCAATATGAGCGTAGGGGTAAACCTGACCCTGAAGTTACTCGATATTGCTGCACGGGTGATGGGGGACGAGGTGGACATCGAGGTCATCGAGGCACATCATCGTCATAAAGTCGATGCACCTTCGGGAACAGCCCTGCGTATGGGTGAAGTGGTCGCCGATGCTCTTGGTCGTGACCTCAAGGAATGTGCCGTTTATGGCCGCCAGGGCATTACCGGGGAGCGGGATCGCAAGACCATCGGTTTTGAGACCATCCGAGCCGGTGATATTGTCGGTGAGCATACCGTGATGTTTGCCGATATCGGTGAACGGGTCGAAATTACCCACAAGGCCTCAAGTCGTATGACTTTCGCCAATGGCGCGGTGCGCGCGGCCAGCTGGATTATGCAGCATGACAGTGGTGAGTTCGATATGATGGATGTACTGGGGCTCAATTAAAAAAGGCTGACTCATCTTCAGCGATTCTGGCATTGGCAATGCCTGTTTAAACATCCATTCTCTCTGGAATTTCCCCGGGGCCTTGGGTATAATTCTCTCGGTCTGACTCATAAATCCGACCAACCGAATTTCTGGCGGGAGCGTTCAAGCGCCTCCCGCTTTTTTACACGTCTGTTTTATGGAGGTTTACTTGAGAAAACCGGCCCTGCTCGCACTTGAAGACGGTACCGTCTTTTACGGTGAATCCATTGGTATTGAAGGAGAAACAGTAGGTGAGGTGGTATTTAATACTGCCATGACCGGTTACCAGGAGATTCTCACTGACCCCTCGTATTCCCGACAGATTGTCACCCTCACATACCCCCATATTGGTAATGTTGGTACCAACCATGAAGATGCCGAATCTACCGCGGTCCATGCCGCCGGACTGGTGATTCGTGATCTGCCATTGATCGCCAGTAGCTGGCGTAACGAAGTACCACTACAGGATTACCTTGTCGATAATAATGTCGTTGCCATTGCCGAGATTGATACCCGCAAACTGACCCGTATCCTGCGTGAAAAGGGTGCCCAGAATGGCTGTATCGTTGCCGGTGACGCTATCGACGAAGCCGCTGCCATCGAAAAAGCCAGAGCCTTTGGTGGTCTCAAGGGTATGGACCTGGCAAAAGAAGTCACTACCAAAAAGTCTTATGAATGGCAGCAGGGCAGCTGGTCGCTGGCCGAAGGCCTGCCAGCAGAAAAAGCACAGGCAGATCTTCCTTTTCATGTCGTGGCGTATGACTTCGGGGTAAAGACTAATATTCTGCGTATGCTGGTTGACCGTGGTTGCCGTCTTACCGTGGTACCGGCGCAGACCCCCGCAGCCGATGTGCTGGCGATGAAGCCGGATGGTATCTTCTTATCCAATGGCCCGGGTGATCCGGAACCCTGTGACTATGCCATCAAGGCCATCCAGGAAATCCTGCCAACAAAAACCCCGACCTTTGGTATCTGCCTTGGCCACCAGTTACTGTCGCTGGCCAGTGGCGCCAGAACCGTAAAAATGAAGTTCGGACATCATGGTGCTAACCACCCGGTGGAAGACATGCACAGCAAGCAGGTCATGATCACCAGCCAGAACCATGGCTTTGCAGTGGATGAAGATTCCTTACCGGACAACTTACAGGCCACACATCGTTCATTATTTGATCAAAGCCTGCAGGGCGTGCACCGCACCGATGTGCCGGCCTTCAGTTTCCAGGGTCACCCGGAAGCCAGTCCCGGCCCACATGATGTTGCACCGCTATTTGATCATTTCATTGAACTGATCGAAGAACATAGATCGTAAAACCAGAAGATAATTATGCCAAAAAGAACAGACATACAAAGTATCCTCATTATCGGTGCCGGGCCAATCGTGATTGGTCAGGCCTGTGAGTTTGACTATTCCGGTGCACAGGCGTGTAAGGCGTTAAAGGAAGAGGGCTATCGAGTTATCCTGGTCAATTCCAATCCGGCCACGATTATGACCGATCCGGAAATGGCAGATGCCACCTATATCGAACCGATTCGCTGGCAGACCGTGGCAGAAATTATCAAAAAAGAAAAGCCGGATGCGCTGCTACCAACCATGGGTGGACAGACTGCCCTGAACTGTGCGCTTGATTTACACCGCGAAGGTATCCTCGCCGAATATAACGTGGAAATGATTGGTGCCGATCGTGAAGCCATCGACAAGGCGGAAGACCGGGACAAGTTCCGTAGCGCGATGATGAAGATTGGTCTCGATATGCCCAAGGCTGCTGTAGCGCATAGCATGGAAGAAGCATTTCAGGTGCAGTCACAGGTTGGCTTCCCCACCATCATTCGTCCTTCATTTACCATGGGGGGCTCCGGCGGTGGTATCGCCTATAACAAGGAAGAGTTTATCGAAATCTGTGAACGTGGCCTTGACCTGTCACCGACCAATGAACTGCTGATCGAAGAATCGATCCTTGGCTGGAAAGAATATGAAATGGAAGTGGTGCGGGATCATAAAGATAACTGCATCATTATCTGTTCGATTGAAAACCTCGATCCCATGGGTGTACATACTGGTGACTCGATTACGGTTGCCCCGGCTCAGACCCTGACTGACAAGGAATACCAGATCATGCGTGATGCCTCGCTGGCAGTGCTGCGTGAAATCGGTGTCGATACCGGTGGTTCAAATGTCCAGTTTGCCATCAACCCGAAAAATGGCCGCATGATCATTATCGAGATGAACCCGCGTGTATCACGTTCATCGGCACTGGCCTCCAAGGCCACCGGCTTCCCGATTGCCAAGGTCGCGGCCAAGCTTGCCGTGGGCTACACCCTGGATGAATTACAGAATGATATTACCGGCGGCGCAACACCGGCTTCATTTGAACCGACGATTGATTATGTCGTTACCAAGATTCCGCGTTTTACCTTTGAAAAATTCAGCACTGCCGATAATCGTCTCACCACGCAAATGAAATCCGTGGGAGAGGTCATGGCGATTGGTCGCAGCCAGCAGGAGTCCCTGCAGAAAGCACTGCGTGGTCTGGAGATAGGTGTTGATGGCCTCGATGAACAGATTGACCTGTCTCAGCCGGATGCACTGGATATTATTCGCCAGGAAATCAAAACGCCGCGTGAATATCGTCTCTGGTATGTGGCCGATGGTTTCCGTGCCGGCCTAAGTGTTGATGAAATTTTTGAGCTTTCCTATATCGATCGCTGGTTCCTGGTGCAGATTGAAGAACTGGTCAGGATTGAGCAGGAAGTCAAACAGCAGGGTATTGAAGCGCTGGATGCAAAACGCCTGCGTTTTCTCAAGCGCAAAGGTTTTTCCGATCGTCGTCTTGCCCGCCTGCTGGGTATGGATGAGGTGGCTTTCAGAAAGCATCGACATGAGCATAAGGTACGCCCGGTTTACAAGCGTGTTGATACCTGTGCTGCTGAGTTTGCTACCAATACCGCGTATATGTATTCAAGTTATGAAGAAGAGTGCGAAGCCGCTCCGACCGACAGGGACAAGATTATGATTCTTGGCGGTGGCCCTAACCGCATTGGTCAGGGTATCGAATTTGATTATTGCTGCGTACATGCTGCACTGGCCATGCGCGATGATGGTTACGAAACCATTATGGTGAACTGTAACCCGGAAACGGTCTCCACCGATTATGATACTTCCGATCGCCTCTACTTTGAGCCACTGACACTTGAAGACGTAATGGAACTGATCGATGTTGAAAAACCGAAAGGTGTTATCGTGCAGTATGGCGGGCAGACACCGTTAAAACTTGCGCGCGATCTTGAAGCCGCCGGTGCACCAATCATTGGTACCACGCCGGACTCCATCGATCTTGCCGAAGATCGGGAACGCTTCCAGCAACTGATTGAAGAAAATGATTTACTGCAACCGCCAAATCGTACCGCGCGTGAAGAAGAACAGGCGGTTAAGCTTGCCAATGAAATCGGTTATCCACTGGTGGTTCGGCCATCCTATGTACTCGGTGGTCGCGCCATGGAAATCGTCTTTAACGAACAGGAACTGCGTCGCTATATGAACGAAGCGGTACAGGTTTCCAATGATTCACCGGTATTACTGGATCGTTTCCTCAATGATGCGGTTGAAGTTGATGTCGATGCGATCTGTGATGGAGAAAACGTACTGATTGGCGGCATTATGCAGCACATCGAGCAGGCAGGGATACACTCGGGTGATTCAGCCTGTTCACTGCCACCTTATAACCTGTCTGATGCCGTGCTCGACAAGATGCGTGAGCAGATTAAGAAGATGGCCAAAGCCCTGAATGT